>NZ_ANAH02000010.1:300000-495452 GCF_000335475.2 Cystobacter fuscus DSM 2262
GTGTCTACGACGGAGAGATCGACAGCCAGGCGTGTGACCGACCCTGCGCCACCTACGAGGCCTGTTCCGCGTTGACGTTGAAATGCCAGCCGCGGTTCACGGGGCTGGTGGTGAGTCCGAGCGACGCGACGGTGATCGATGGAGGAACGCTGTCCGTGCGGGCGGAGCTACAGGTGACGCCCGGGTTCGCGGCGAACTTCCCCGCGACGTTGAACATCGGTGTGACGCGAGTGGACGGAGGGACGGTCGCCTCGCTGCCGACGACGACGGAAGGTGATGGGGTCTACAGCACGCAGTGGAATCCCTCGGGGGAGGGCGCCTACCGGCTGACGGCGGCGTATCCCGAGCAGGGTGGGCCGAGCAGCACGGTGGGGCTGACGGTGGACACGACGGGCCCGTTGCTGTCGGTGGTGCCGACGGCCTCGCCGAGCCGGGAGCCGGATGGTGGCTTCCTCTACAAGGACCCCTCGGCACCGAGTGCGTGGCGTAGGGATCAGACGGCGACGGTGCGGGTCGAATCCAGTTCGACGGACCTGGATCCGCAAAGCGTGAGCGTGCTCGTGCGTGGATTCGACGGAGGGGTTGCGCTGGAGGGGCTGAGCCTGGCTTCGGCGACTCCGTGCGAGGGGAAAGCGTATTGCGCGACGGTCGATGTGCCCCTGTGGAAGCCGGGCCTGCCTGCGTTCCGCGGCGAGTTCGCCGTTGAAGTGAGTGCGAAGGATCGGGTGGGCAACCAGACTTCCGGTCGAGGGAGCATCCCCGTGACGCGCTGGAAGTGGCGACAAGATATTGTTTCAGCCACGATTACCGCCGCGCCCGCCGTGGGGAACAAAGGTGTCCTTTATGTCGGGACAACCAATGGCGGTAACAACGATGGGCGACTTCTGGCGCTCTCCGAGGATGGTCGTTTGCTATGGGAGGCGAGTACTGGAGCTGTCGTGGCCAGTCCTGCGGTGGGGAATGCGTTGCCTGATGGAACGGAACGTGTCTACGCTGCTCACAGAAAGGGCAGCAATAGTCGCGTTGGTTTCTATAAAGGTAGCAGTACTTTCATTACCCCGTGCACTGACTCCTCTTCGGCGGGAGTGCTCGTTCAATCGGCGCTGGCAATCGGTCAAGTCTCTGTAGGTAACGCCTCGGAAACAGTTTATGGCGTCTACACGGGGCGACTTGGAGGAACTCTCTTCGCTGTGCGTCCAGATGAGAGCGATTCTCTGGTTCAATGTCCGACGACTCCTAACACTGGCGATGTTGTTGCTCCGGGGTCGATGCTTGCTTCAGGGTCCTCTGTCGTTCTGGGCACTTCCACGGGCAGGTTGAAATCCTTCGCGCTGGGGGCCAATGGTTTCTGGAACAGCTCGGCGCAATGGGATCGTCCGCTCGGAGTGGTAAACCCCACGGCGATGGCCGTGGCGGATGGGAAGATCTTCGGCGGCAGCAACGATGGAACCAACAGCAGGCTGTTCACCGCGCCGCTGGATGGTGGGCAGGACCCGACGAACACCCCCACCGGCTCTCCGACCTGGAATGCCAGCATTGGTGGCTCGCCCGAGACCCGAGTGGTCGTGGGCCTCCAGAGCAACAACCTGCTCTCGTTGGATGCGGCGGATGGTGGGACGCAGAGCATCCAGACTCCCTCCGAGGTCATCAAGGGGGCTCCCGTCTGGGGCGCGGGTGGTTACGTTTACACCGCCAGCTCGACGAGTGGTGTCATCCAGGCGCGTCGGCCGTTGGAGCACATCGAGTGGCAATTCGACGCTGAATCCCCCATTGAAGCCTCGATGAACCTCGACTGTAGCCGGGCGGCGGATGGTGGCGTGCTGTCCGGCATGCCCGGGGTGTTGTACGCGGCGAGTCAGGACGGCAGGGTCTTCGCCATCGTCGTGGACAGCCCGGGGTTGGATTCCACCGCCCCCTGGCCCAAGTACCAGCACGATTCACGCAATACCGGCAATCCCGACACTCCTCTCACCTCTTGCCCCTAGGAGAAGCACGAGGCGGCTTGTCCTCGTGTCGTCACTCCCGACACTCGATGTAGAGACACCGGGCGGACTCGTCTAGGGTTCGCCCGCTTCCATTCCACCTCAAACATCCTGGACTCGCACCTATGTCATCTTTGTCCCGCTTGTTCGCCGCCGTCGTTACCCTGTCGCTGATTGGCCTTGCTTGCGCCACCACGGGCTCCTCCACGTCGGGTGGGTCCACGGTTGAGGAGGTTCCCAACGAGAACACCCCCACCGAGCGGCCCCAGATCCAGTTCCAGAAGATCACCGCCCCCGAGGGTTTCTCCGTGCAGCTCCCCGGTCAGCCCGAGGCCCAGCGCGGGAAGGTCTCCATCCCCGGTGGCGAGGTGCAGACCGCCTCCTGGGCCATCAATGACATCACCGGCGTGCTCTACTCCATCAGCACGCTTGATTATCCCGAGAAGGTCGTCTCGGCCCACCCGGCCGCTGCCTTCTTCAACGAGGGCAAGGCTGGTCTCGTCGGCAAGCTCAATGGCACCGTCAAGTCCGAGGAGGACATCACCCTCCAGGGCTACCCCGGCAAGTCCCTCACCATCTCCTCCGACTCCGGAGAGGTGCGCGCGCAGAACTTCCTCGTCGGGCCGCGCCTCTACACCCTGCTCGTTCTCTACAACCCGAGCATCGGTGCTCCCCAGGCCGACCAGTTCTTCTCCTCGCTCGAGCTGATCAACCCTCCGCCCTCCATCTCGCCGGCGCCCAAGGGCTCGGCGGCGGGCGACGGTGGGACTCCGGCGGGCGATGCCGGCACCCCCGCGGGTGACGCGGGCACCACCCCCGGTGACGCCGGCACTCCCGCGACCGATGCCGGCACTCCGGCCGGTGACGCGGGTACCCGCCGGTAGTCGTTGTCCTCGGGACCCGCGTGGCTTGTGCCCGCGGGTCCCCGTGCTTCACTGGGGCCAGTGGTAGCGATTGCCTTTGTTGCCCACGACCCAGATGTCTCCTGGATTGTTCGCCGCGATGTCTCGGAACTGACCGGGTGTTACCGAGCCGAGATCGAACGCCTTCGTCCACGCACTGCCGTTGTAATGGTAGACCCTCCCAGTCAGCGTGGAGATGTAGATGGAACGGCTCCCAAAGGCCACCACCGAGCTGAGGTGGTCACCCGGCGGCGTGGGCAAGAACTTGCTCCAGGCAGAACCATTCCAACCGTACATGGTTCCATTGTTGCCCACGGCATAGGCCAGCTTGGGATTCACGACCCAGACACCCAGGAGGGTGCCTCCTCCGTTGGGAATGGTCTCTGGACTCCAGTTCCCCGAGGTTTTGTCGAACCGGTAGATACTGGACGTGTTTGCCCCACCGACGGCGAACAGCGTGTCTTGTGAGAGGCCATGCACGTCCGTCAGCTCCTCGGACACGGACTGGGTGTCGTAGCTGGTGCCTTGGGGCGTGATCACCCGGAACGCACGTCCTTTGTCCGGGCCATTCGTGTTGAATCCCACGAAGTGGGCTTCGATGTCGTTTCCAAGGGGGAAGGCGGTGGCACCCTTGATGTGCGTATCCACGGACTTCTTCCCCGGGCTTACACACTGCTCGCTGGTCGGGTCGTACCGCGCCATGAACCCGTCGTTCCCTCCGAGCAGGGCGTCCCCTGAGCCCGGAGTCGTGGCAACGCTGTACACGCTTGCCCCTGCCGTGCAGGTGCTGAGGTCCTGGAAGCTCGTCTCTGTGGGTTTGCGCTGGTGGAAATTGTCACCGCCAGCGACCCACACGCCTCCATTTCCATAGAGCGCCACGGAATACCAAGTCTCCGAATCAGGCGAAGGCGATGGGTAGTTCGTCCAAGCTGGAGTCGTGGGACACACGTCCCCTTCATCCTTCTCGGTGTCGCAATCGTTGTCCGCCAGATCGCACACCTCGGCCGCATTGGGGTGGGTGAACCGGTTGCCATCATCGCAGTCCCCACTTTGGGTCGCGTATCCGGCACCTGGAGCACTGCACGTCAGGGGACCCGGGGTGTTCTGGCCGTATTGGTCGAAGTCGTTGTCCACGTAGTATTGAGTGGGAGGCGTCGTGGATTTGCACTGGGTACTTTTTCCACCCGGTGCGCACTCCTTCGCGCCCGTACACTGATTGCCCGCGTCGCACGCCACGCCTACGTCGAAGTCCTCGTCCTTCTGGTTGTCGCAGTCGTTGTCCAGCGCGTCGCAGAATTCCGGGGCGCCGGTGTACACGTTGTTCTTCGTGTCATCGCAGTCATCCGAGCTGGCGACGTAGTAGCTACTGGGCGCAGTGTCTCCGCAGACTTTCGTTCCCGCGCCCGTTGCGCCATGGCCGTCCTTGTCCCCATCCGGGTACCAGGTGCTCGTCACGACTTTGCACGCGGACTGAGTGGTTGTGACACATTCGATCGTGCCCCCACAGTTGAGTTCGCCCGTGCAGGTGGCGCCGGTGTTGAACCCCTCGTCGACCACGTCATCACAGTTGTCGTTCACCCCGTTGCACAGCTCGGTCGCGGTGCTGTAGCGCTCCTTGCGTTTGTCGTCGCAGTCGCGGTCGTTGTTCACGTAGCCCACCGGCTGGGCGCACTGGCTCAGGCCCTGCTGGGGGTCGCCTTCGCCGTCCCCATCCTGGTCGCGGTACCACTGGGGAATGACGTCCTGGCAGCTCATGGCTCCCACGGCATCACAGGCCCAGGTCTGGCACGTGCTCCCCGTGCCGCACTGCTGGCCGACCTTCTCGAAGCCCTCGTCTGGTTTGCCGTCGCAGTTGTCATCCCGGGTGTTGCACAGCTCCGCCTGCCCGGGGTGCACCGTGGCCTCGCCGTCATTGCAGTCCGTGCCGCCACTCGCCTTGGAGACGTAGCCATCCTCGTCCGTGTCATCCGCCACGAGCGTCAGCGCCGCGGAGGAGACGCCCCGGCCCACGTCGACGGAGTCCGACGCGGTGAACACGGGCTTGTCCGAGCACTGCTGCTCGAACGCCGTCGCGGTGACGGTGAGTATCGAGCCCCAGCCCTCCTCGCGAAACGCCGCCACCGTCACCTTCTCGCCGCGCTTCTTCCCCGCGAGCTGCTCCTGGAGCTCCATCGAGCGCTCCTCGCCCGCGCCTTGAGCGTCCTTCACGCTCACGCGGATGCAGCCGGGTTTGAAGTTCGGAAAGGAGATGGTGAGCTTCACCGCTCCCTGATCACGACAGCCAATGCTCAAGCAGGCCACCAGGCCCACGAGGAGTACGAGACGTGAGGACATGATCCGGTATCATGCCCTATTTCCGGACTCATCGAACGGAACGCACCCCTCGTGTAATCGCGGGCTGCCCGTGGCCGCCTGTCGCGCGAGTCTGGGGACGTTCAGGGGGCCCGAGCGCCCAGGGGAATCCGGGCGCGGGGATGGTAGTGGCCACCGAGGCTCTCGAAGAGCACGAGGCCATCCACCCGCGCCTCGCCCCAGCGCGCGTCCTGGAGGGCTCGCACGCACCCGGCCAGCTCCCGGTCTCCCCGGGGCTGTTTCGCCCGCGCCAGCGTGAGGTGCGCCACGTACGAGCGGTGCTCGGGCTCGAAGCCCAGGGGCCGCAATCCCTCCGCCACGTCCGCCTGGAGCGCGCCCAGCGCGGCCGTGTTCCCCTCGACTCCCGCCCACAGCACCCGCGGGTGTGACTGCGCCCCGAAGCTCCCTCCGCCCTGGATGCTCAGCACCAGGGGCTCATGCCGCGGCCCCACCTGCTCGAGCACCTGCTTCACCCGGGCGGCCCGCTCGTCGTCCACCTCTCCCAGGAAGTTCAGGGTCAGGTGCAGGTTGGCCGGAGGAACCCAGCGCGCGCGTGGCGCCAGGCCGCGCAACTGCTCCAGGGCCGCGGTGGCCGCCTCCTCCACGCTGCTGCCCAACGTCACGGCGACGAAGAGTCGCATGCTCATCTCCTCCGAGGAAGCTCCCACCGCACTTCATCTGGACAACCCAGGGGGTGGCGCCGCTGGGCTCACGGAATCACGGTGATGCGCTTGTCCGTCGGCGGGGTCAGCGGGTTGTGGGCCTCGAGGTAGGCCGCGAAGGCGTCGAGATCGATGGGGCCCGTGCGCAGATCCTGTCCCTGGGTGAAGACGCTGAACCCATCTCCTCCCGCGGCCAGGTAGTTCGTCTGCGTGACGCGGTAGGTGGCCGCCGGGTCCAGGGTCACGCCGTTGAGCTGGATGGACGCCGGGTCCACCTTTTTCCCCTGCGGTGCCGACACCGACCAGGAGTAGGTGAAGCCGGCCGACACCTGGAGGATGCGCGTGTTGGCGCCCTGGAACTGCTGCTCCAGCATTTGATGGATCTGCGCGCCGGTGAGCGTCAGCGTGGTCACGCTGTTGGAGAAGGGCTGCACGTTGAAGGTCTGCCCGTAGGTGATCTCCCCGGCGGGGATGTCCGTGCGCACGCCGCCCGGGTTGGTGACGGCGATGACCGCGCCCCCCTTGTCCGGCTCGCGCGTCGCCTCGAGAAACGCGTCCGCGATGGCGTTGCCCAGGAGCGACTCGCCCGACTGTCCGGCGGGGATCGTGGTGCGCGGGGGCATCTTGAGATCGACGGGAGTCCTGCCGATGACGCGATTGGCCAACGGGGCGGAGCGAGTGGCGTAGTCCTTCACCATCGTGTCCACGGTGGGGTTCGCCTCGTCCCGCGTGACGATGTGGTTGCTCGCTTCCACCGACACCACGTCCTTGGTGCCGGTGTCCAACACCAGGTCCACCTGGGAGATGGCGCGCCCGAAGCTGGACGCGCTCGTCACGCGCCGGCCGTCGATGACGCAGTTGTAGGCCTCGTGCGTGTGGCCGGAATGGATGAAATCCACCTCGGGATCCAGCCGCGAGACGATGTCCAGGATGGGGCCGGAGACGCCCTGGCAGCCGTCATACAGGCTCTTGTTGGCGGGATAGCCTCCCTCGTGGATGAGCACCACGATGGCCTCGACTCCCTGGGCCTTCAGCCCGGGCACGAGCGCGTTGACCGTGTCGGCCTCGTCCTGGAAGGAGAGCCCGGTGATGGTGGTCGGGTTGACGATTCCCGGCGTGCCCTCGAGCGTCATGCCGATGAAGGCCACCTTCACGCCCTCGAACTCGCGAATCTCGTAGGCGGGAAGCAGCGTCTCCCGGGTGGCCGTGTTCGTGAACACGTTGGCCGAGAGGTACTTGAACTTCGCGCCGGGGAAGGTCGTGCCGCTCTGGCACCCATCCACGGGGTGGCAGCCCCCGTTCTGCATGCGCAGCAGCTCGTCGCGGCCATCGTCGAACTCGTGGTTGCCCACGGAGGTGATGTCCAGGCCGATCTGGTTCAGCACCGCCACGGTGGGCTCGTCATGGAAGATGCCCGAGATGAGCGGCGAGGCGCCGATGAGGTCTCCCGCCGCCACGACCACGGTGTTGGGGTTCTGGGCCCGGAGCTGCTCGATGTGGGAGGCGAAGAAGGCCGCGCCGCCCGCGCTCACGGTGGTGGTGCCCCCGTCCGCGCCGACCGTGGCGAGGGTCCCATTGCTGCCCGTGGGCGGCTCCAGGTTGCCGTGGAAGTCGTTGAAGGCCAGCAGCTGGACGTGGATCTGCTTGGACTCGGGGGGTGTGGAGTCCCCGCCGCAACCGGCGTGCAGCGAGAACAAGGCGCCCGAGACGAGCGCTCCGAGCAGCAGGACGCGGGGGCGCGCCAGTGAGGAAGGGGAGAGCGGGGGAACGGACATGGGGGCAGTCCATATCCGAAATCCGGCCCGCCATCATCCCCGGGCCGGTCACAAGGGGGGGAGGGGCGCGCCGGGGGCGCTCCCCGCCACGCTCAGTAGGCCTTGGAGAAGACGATGCGTCCGGGAGATGGCTCCCCGGTGACCACGCACTTGCCGGGCTCCTGGGCGAGCGCGAACGGCCGGTTGCGCGTCGTCAGGCCCGTCTCCTCCTTGATGCGCGCCTCGACCTTGGGGTCCAGGTTCCAGTGCGCGAGCAGGAAGCCCGCGTCCGCCTTCTCCTTCATCTCCTCGTAGCTGTTGACCTCGAAGGTGTTGGCCTCGCGGAAGGCCTTGGCCTTGTCGAACAGGCTCTTCTGCATCGCGTCGAGCATCTCCTGGGCCTTGGCCACGGCCTGCTCCAGGGGGATGAACTCCTTCTGGCGCACGTCGCGGCGCACCATGACGCAGGTGCCCTTGGCCAGGTCCTTGGGGCCGAGCTCCACGCGCACACACGTGCCCGTCAGCTCGTGCTCGTTGTACTTGAAGCCCGGGGTCTTGTTGTCGTCGTCGTCCACCACCACGCTCAGGCCCGCCTTCTTCAGGTCCGCGGCGAGCGCGTGCGTCTTCTCGAGCACCTGCGTCTTCTCCGCGTCGCTGGCCTTGCCGGCGATGGGGATGATGACCACGTGCACGGGGGCGAGCTTGGGCGGCACGATGAGGCCCGCGTCATCCGAGTGCGTCATGATGAGGCCGCCGATGAGGCGCGTGGACACGCCCCAGGACGTCTGCCACACGTGGTGCTGCTTGCCGTCGCGGCCCTGGAACATGGTGTCGAAGGCCTTGGCGAAGTTCTGCCCCAGGTTGTGGCTGGTGCCCGCCTGCAGCGCCTTCTTGTCCTGCATCATCGCCTCGATGCTGTAGGTGCGCAGCGCGCCGGCGAACCGCTCCGACTCCGACTTGCGCCCCGTCATCACCGGCATCGCCATGTAGTCCTCGGCGAACGTCCGGTAGACCTCCAGCATCTGCAGGGTCTCCTTCTCCGCGTCGGCCTCCGTCTCGTGGCAGGTGTGGCCCTCCTGCCAGAGGAACTCGGTGGTGCGCAGGAACAGGCGCGTGCGCATCTCCCAGCGCATCACGTTGGCCCACTGGTTGATGAGCAGCGGCAGGTCCCGGTAGCTCTGCACCCACTTGGCGAAGGAGCGGTTGATGATGGTCTCGCTCGTGGGCCGGATGACGTAGGGCTCCTCGAGCTTGGCGCCGCCCGCGTGCGTCACCACGGCGAGCTGCGGGTTGAAGCCCTCGACGTGCTCGGCCTCCTTCTTCAGGTAGCTCTCGGGGATGAGCAGGGGGAAGTAGGCGTTCTTGTGGCCTAGGTCCTTGAACATCTTGTCCAGGACGCGCTGCATGTTCTCCCAGATGGCGTAGCCATTGGGACGGATGACCATGCAGCCCTTCACGTCCGAGTAGTCGGCGAGCTTCGCCTTCTGGACCAGGTCCACGTACCACTCGGAAAAGCCCTTCTCGCGCGGCGCCAGCTTCTCGGCCATCTGCTTGAAATCCTTCGGAAATGAGTGAGGCCCGTTGCCTACGCCGGGCCCTGCCCAAATGCAATGCCTCCCGAAGGCCTCGTGGCCAGGATTCAGCGCTCCAGCTCGAGGTCGTCGATGAAGGCCTCGTTGTTGCCCGACAGGGGCTGGAAGGCCAGGCCCCACACGCCCGACAGCGTCAGTCCGTCCTCGGGCGCGCCCGCGGGCTGCCCGTCCGTGCGCCGGGTGAAGGACGTCAGGGGCACGCTCACCCATTTCCAGCCCTTGAAGTCGTCCTGGAAGCGGTACTCGAAGCGCTCCGCCGCGTCGGCGCTCGGGCCGTTGTCGCGCAGCTCCACCCGGAACGGGTTGCCCGTCTGATAGCCCCTGAACCAGAAGTTCAGGTAGCGCACCCCCGTCCAGTCCTGGGGCTCGGAGAAGGTGCGCGCGGTGTACGCGTACGCCGTGGCGCTCGTGTTGTAGTCCAGGTACAGCGACTTGCCCTGGTGCCCCTGGTTGGACTGCCGGGCGGTGAGGCTCGCGCCCGTGCCCACCGTGCGCACCCACAGGGCGGCCTGCTCGGGGAGGTCGAAGCTCTCCAGCAGCTCGACGGGCGCGGCCGGGCCGTAGCGGACCTGCTCGACGCCCACGACGAGGGGGCTTCCCGGGTAGGTGAAGCGGCCCATCCAGGACGAGGTGGTGCCCACGTTCCCAGGCCAGAAGTTCACGAGGACCCGTCCCGGCACCGACGGCAGCTCTCCCTTGTAGCCCGTCTCGGAGTGGATGCGCTGATCGTCGACGTACCAGTGGATGACGTCGCGCGTCCACTCGATGCCGTAGGTGTGGAAGTCGTCCGCGGCGTCGAAGGGCAGGTTCACCCCCAGGTCATGCCGCTGCCCGTTGGTGATGTAGTTGAGGCGCAGGGCCTTGGTGTTCTGTCCGAGGATGGCCAGGTCGATGGCGTCCGAGCGCGTCGACTCGGCGGGACCCGTGGTGATGGCGAAGGCGGTCATCGTGCCCGGGGTGCGCACGGGCTTCATCCGCACCTCGTAGCGCCCATGGCCGTAATAGCGCTGGGTGGCGACCTCGCCCGAGGCGTAGGGCCGTCCGGAGCAGCCTCCCGTCGAGCAGGTCGCGGTGTCGAGGATCAGATCCAACCGGCCGTCGGTGACGACCGCGTGGTCCGCGCGCCAGCCCGCGTTGAAGTCCCCGCTGTTCGCCCAGCCGTCCGAGGGGCGCCAGCGCGCGAGGTCCAACGTGTCGAAGGGCTCGTCGAAGGCGGAGTAGTCGTCGCGCCACTCCAGGGAGGGAGGCTCGCCGAACTGGATGGGCGGCGGAGGGCCACTGGGATTCTGCCCACCGGGGGTGTTTCCGCCACCTCCCGGGCCGTCTCCATCCGGGGCTCCGTTCGAGCCGCAGGCCGTCAGGAGCAGAGCGAGGGCCATCCGCTTCCACATCGCGTCGCGAGCCATGGGGTACTCCTCTTCCAGGATGAGTGGGGGAGGCAGTGTAGCCCAGGGCTCGCGTCTTGCGCGCGAGGGGCAGCTCAGTAGGTGTTCGACGTGGCCTCGCGCACCTCGAACGTCATGTCGGCCTTGCGCAGCCGGTCGATGAGGCGGGTGCCCATGCCCGAGGCGGGGGTGAGGATGCCGCCCGCGGAGGGGATGTCATCGAAGGCGAGGCACAGCGCCGACTCGGCGAGCATCCGCGACGTCGCCGCGTAGCCGGGATCTCCCTTGGCGGCCACCTTGCCCTCCAGCTTCACCCGTCCTCCCGTCTTGGTCGACTGACCCTCGCCGAGCAGCTTGATGGAGAAGGACCCCTTCTCGCGCTGCTCCTCCGAGGGGCCGGTGCCGGGGGCGGGCAGCACGCGCTTCTCGAGCTCCTTGCGCACGCGCGACACGCTCGACAGCCCGAGGAAGGCACCCATTCCCGCGGTGAAGCTCGTGGCGGTGAGCAGTCCCTTCGCGCCGGGCCCGAAGCTGCTCGCCTCGGAGTAGAGGAAGTCCTTGCCCCAGGGGTAGCCGAGCAGGGCATTGGAGCGGCGCACCACGCGCGTGTTCACCGCGGCCATGAAGAAGGGGGCCGTCCAACTGCCCAGCTCCGCGTCGTAGCGCACGCCCATCTGGTCGCGCTCCTCGGGGCGGCCGCGCCGCGGCTCGGGGTCGAGCGCGTGGGTATTGCCGAGCACCCGGCGCAGGGACGGGTCCTTCTCCAGTTCGTCCATCATCTGCAGCATGCTCGCCACGGTGCCGCCGCTCACGCCGCCCTTGAGCTTCGTCGTGTAGTAGCGCACCCGGTCGCAGTGGCCCCCGTGCTGCGCGCGCATGTACTCCTGGAGCATGAGCACGCCCAGGTCCGAGGGGATGGAGTCGAAGCCGCAGGTGTGCACGATGCGCGCGCCGCTCTCACGGGCCTGGGCGTCGTGGGCGTCGATCATCCGGCGCATCCACTGCACCTCGCCCGTCAGGTCGCAGTAGTCGGTGCCGCCGCGGGCACAGGCCGCCACCAGCTCGTTGCCGTAGCGCGCGTAGGGGCCCACGGTGCTGATGATGACGCGGGTGCGGCCCACCAGCGTGTCCAGCGAGGCCGCGTCCTGGGCGTTCGCGAGCACCAGGGGCAGCTCGGCGCACGCGGCGTTGGCGCTGGCGATCTTCGCGCGCACCTGCTCGAGCTTGGAGCGGTCCCGGCCCGCGAGTGCCCAGCGTGCCCGGTGGGTGTCCTGGGTACGGGCGAGGTACTCCGCGACGAGGCGGCCGGTGAAGCCGGTGGCTCCCCAGACGATGACATCGAATTCGGGTTTGGCGGACTTGGGCATGGGCAAACGGTGCGGTTTGCCTGGAGGCCCTCCTGGGAGTCAATGTTTCCGCGCGGCTTGTTCACGCGCGCCGCGATTATTCCCAACGTTCGCGAGACGTGGGGGCGCGGGACCTGGCCGGCCGCTCCCCGGCCTGTCCTGGGAGGTAGGGAAGACGCGGCATGGAGGGGGCTGGCATCTTGCTCGCCACTTCATGCGAATCGACCGACTCCTCGCCGGCCTGTTTCTCGCGACCCCCCTCGCGTGTGCTTCGTCCTCCTCCGCCTCGCGTCACGAGGCGCTGTCCGAGCCCTCTTCCCTTCCGATGACTCAGTCGGTCGCCGCCCCGGCCCAGACGGTCTCCGTCGTGGCGCCCGGTCAGGAAGAGGTGGACTTGAGGGTGATGACCTTCAACATCCAGTCCGGCATCCAGGGACTCGACAAGGTGGCGGACGTCATCCGCTCCGCGGGTCCCGACATCGTCGCCCTGCAGGAAGTGGATGTCCGCTCCCTGAGGGCCAGCGGATTGGATCAGCCCGCGGTGCTCGCCGAGCGCACGGGGCTGCCGTACTACGCCCACTTCCGCACCACCTCGCTGTTCGGCGGGGACTATGGCGTGGCGCTCCTGTCGCGCTTCCCGCTGGAGTCCGTGCGGCAGCACCCGCTGCCCGTGGCGGAGGGCACCGAGCCGCGCACCCTGGCCCATGCCCTGGTGAAGGTGAACGGGCAGGAGGTGAGCGTCTACGTCACCCACCTCACCCGGCGGCCCTTCAACAACGCCATCCGCGTGCGCCAGAGCGCGGCCATCATGGCGCTGGTGGGCCAGGACCCCCGGCCCAAGCTGCTCATGGGCGACATGAACGACACGCCCGAGTCCAACTCGCTGCGGCTCTTCAAGCGCGAGCTCATGGACGTGTTCGCCCAGCGCGGCGAGGGCTCCGACATCACCTACCCCCTGCCCATCATCCCCAGCCTGCGCCTCGACTACGTCCTGGCGAGCGAGCGCTTCATGCCCCGGCGCAGCAAGGTCCTGCGCGTGAAGGCCTCGGATCATTACCCGGTGGTGGCCGAGCTCACCCTGCTCGGCCCCGTGCGAGCGCCCAGCCCCCAGCTCGTGTCGGGCGAGCCGAGCATGGCCTCTTCCGCTAGCAGCCAGTAGCCCTCCTCCCTCTCGCACGGGGAGTCGTCACACCTCGGTCTCATTGACTGTTCACTACCTGACAGTCGTGACCCCAGGGTCACGTGTTGGATGGGCAAGGTGTCAGCCAGCCAGCAGGTCCTGCAGGGGAGGGTACTCAGGGACATTCAATCTTCCGCGTCCAGGTCGCACCCTCCAGGCGGGGTGATTAACCGTCGATCCCCCACTCTTGCTGAGGGATGGCGACGATGAACTCCGCAATTACCCAGGGCTCCGCTCCCGTCATCCGCGCGGTGGAGCGACTGCTCCCGCCGCACTACTCCCCGCAGGAGCAGATCATCGGGGCGCTGCGGGATCT
Organism: Cystobacter fuscus DSM 2262; assembly: GCF_000335475.2. Classification (NCBI taxonomy): domain Bacteria; kingdom Pseudomonadati; phylum Myxococcota; class Myxococcia; order Myxococcales; family Archangiaceae; genus Cystobacter; species Cystobacter fuscus. The sequence continues at coordinate 313,472 of NZ_ANAH02000010.1, forward strand.
CTGGGCCACGAGGCACTACAACGTCGAGCGCCTGGAGGAGTTGCATCGCTCGGTGCAGGTGGACGGCCGCTTCCTCGCCCTGCCCATCGAGCAGTACCGCACGCTCACCACCTTCCAGCAGCGCAATGACGCATGGATCAAGGTGGCCAGCGATCTGGGCGAGCAGGTGGTGGGCAAGGCGTTGGAGCGCACGGGGCTCACGCCGCGGGACGTGGACCACCTCTTCTTCGTCACGGTGACGGGGATCTCCACGCCGAGCGTCGACGCGCGGTTGATGAACCGCATGCGCATGCGCTCGGACGTGAAGCGCACGCCCATCTTCGGGCTGGGGTGCGTGGCGGGGGCGGCGGGCGTGTCGCGCGCCTCGGACTACCTGCGCGCGTGGAAGGGCCAGACGGCGCTGCTCATCACCGTGGAGCTGTGTTCGCTGACGCTCCAGCGCGAGGACCTGTCCATCCCCAACATCATCGCCTCGGGGCTCTTCGGGGACGGGGCGGCGTGCGTGGTGCTGCAGGGCGCGGACAAGGCGCCGACGGCCGCGGGGCCGCGCATCGTGGCCACTCGCTCGGTGCTCTTCCCGGACACCGAGCGCATCATGGGCTGGGACGTGGTGGACTCGGGCTTCAAGGTGGTGCTGTCGGCCAAGGTGCCGCAGCTGGTGCGCGAGCACATCCGTCGGGACGTGGACGGCTTCCTCGGTGAGCATGGGCTCACGCGCGAGGACATCAAGCACTGGGTGGCGCACACCGGTGGCCCCAAGGTGTTGCAGGCCTTCGAGGACTCCCTGGAGCTGGTGGCCGGCTCGCTGGAGCGCTCGTGGAAGTCCCTGCACGAGGTGGGCAACCTCTCCTCGGCCTCGGTGCTCTTCGTGCTGGGGGACACGCTGGAGTCGGGCGTGGCCCAGCCCGGGGACTGGGGCGTGATGATGGCCATGGGTCCGGGCTTCTGCGCCGAACTCGTGCTGCTGCGCTGGTGAGCCGGCGGGACGGCTCGCCCCTTTCGAGGCTCCTGCCAGGGGGGTCTCGCTTCCTTGCCGGAGGTACTCCGTGGTTGAGCATGAGCTGGTCGTCCTCGATGAAATCCGCCGCATCGTTTCCCAGGAGCTGGAGTGGAGTGGCCCGGTGGAGCCCGTGCATCACCTGATGCGTGACCTGCAGCTCGACAGCCTGGGCCTCACGGTGCTGGCGGTGGAGCTGGAGAACCGCTTCCGCATCCGCCTGTCCATGGAGGACTCGGTGGGCGTGGTGACGGTGGGAGATCTCATGCACCTGGTGGCCTCGCGGGTGTCGGGCGGCGCCCGGGACGCCTTCGTGGAGGGCGCGCCATGAAGGGGCCCCCGCTGCCGCGCGTGAAGTACCCCACGCTCAACGAGGCCCTGGAGGGCGCGGCCCGTGGGCCGCTCGGGCTCGTCTTCGTGGACGCGGCCGAGCGCGAGACGCACCTGCCCTGGGCCCAGGTGTACGAGCGGGCCCGCCGCACGGCCTCGGGGCTGCACCGCCTGGGGGTGCGGCCCGGAGACCGGGTGGCGCTGCTGCTGCCCACCTCGCCGGGCTTCATGGACGCCTTCTTCGGCACGCTGCTGGCGGGCGCGGTGCCGGTGCCGCTCTATCCCCCGGTGCGCCTGGGCCGGCTGGAGGAGTACCACCGCTCGACGGCGCGCATGTTGGAGGTGTCCGGCGCGTCCGTGGTGCTCACGGACTCGAAGGTGCGGCTGCTGCTGGGCACGCCCGTGGCGGCGGCGCGTCCCCGGCTCGGGTGCCTGACGGTGGAGGACGTGTCGCGCGAGGGCGGGGACCTGGCGCTGTCCGTCACGCCCCAGTCCCTGGGCCTCATCCAGTTCTCGTCGGGCTCCACGGTGGACCCCAAGCCGGTGGCGTTGCGCCAAGACAACCTGATGGCGCAGCTCGCGGCGCTGGCGGCGGAGATTCCGCCGCCGCTCGAGGGCGATCCCGTGGGCGTGTCGTGGCTGCCGCTCTACCACGACATGGGCCTCATCGGCTGTCTGCTCTCGGCGCTGTACTACCCGGGGCGCATGGTGCTCATCCCGCCCGAGGTGTTCCTCGCGCGGCCGGCGCTGTGGCTGCGCGCCCTGTCGCGCCACCGCGGCTTCGTGTCGCCCGCGCCCAACTTCGCCTATGGGCTGTGTCTCAAACGGGTGAAGGACGCGGAGATGGAGGGCGTGGAGCTGTCGGCCTGGAGGCACGCGCTCAATGGCGCGGAGCCCGTGTCGCTGGAGACGCTGCGGCGCTTCGGCGAGCGCTTCTCGCGCTGGGGCTTCCAGCTGGGGGCGATGCGGCCCGTGTATGGACTGAGCGAGGCGTCGCTCGCCGTCACCTTCCCGGTGGCGGGCCGGGGGCCGTACGCGCTCGGGGTGGACGCACGGGTGCTGGCCATGGAGCGGCGCGTGGTGGAGGGCGAGCGCCCGGTGGTGTCCGTGGGACGTCCGGTGGCGGGCTTCGAGGTGCAGGTGCGCGACTCGCTGGGCCACGTGCTGCCGGAGCGGCAGGTGGGGCGGGTGTTCGCCCGGGGCCCCTCGGTGATGGAGGGCTACTTCGGCCTGCCCGAGGCCACGGTGCGCGCGCTGGACGAGGCGGGCTGGCTGGACACGGGGGACCTGGGCTTCGAGGCGGACGGTGAGCTGTTCCTCACCGGCCGCGCGAAGGACCTGGTCATCATCCGCGGCGCCAACCACGCGCCCCAGGAGTTCGAGGAGGCGCTGGAGGGCGTGGAGGGCCTGCGCGCGGGGTGCGCGGTGGCGCTGGGCTTCACCCCCGAGGACAGCCAGGACGAGGCCCTGCTGGTGCTCGCCGAGCATGCGCCGGGGGCGCGGGTGGAGGGCCTGGAGGAGCGGGTGCGGGAGGCGGTGCTGGCGAGCACGGGCGTGCGGCCCCACACGGTGCGCGTGTTGGAGCCGGGCACGCTGCCGCGCACCTCCAGTGGCAAGCTGCGCCGCGGCGAGGCCTTGCGGCGCTTCCTCGCCAACGAGCTGAGCGCTCCCAAGAAGGTGAAGACGGTGGGGCTCATGGTGGAGATGGCCCGGAGCGCGCTGGCCTTCGCCCGGACGGGACGCGAGGAGTAAGGCGCGGTTGCGACAGGCCCTCGGAAAACGAAGACGCCGGGCACGCGGTCGAGGCGTGCTCCGGCGTCGGGACGGCGGGACTTCAGGCGGGGATCAGATCCCGCGGTACTGCTTGGTCAGGGTGTCCATGCGCTCGATCTGGCCCGCGGAGAAGGTGTTCATGCAGGCGTCGTCGCTGTAGTCCATGAAGTTGGTGATGGGATCCAGGCCGGTGGAGGAGCAGGTGTCGCGGCCCGTGGGGCAGCCCGACGCCGGGGTGGACTCGGCCGGGGTGTCGCTCACGCTGTCGTTCGTGGTGGTGCAGCCGCCCTGGAAGGTGTGGTACAGGCCCAGCCAGTGGCCGACCTCGTGGGTCGCCGTGTCACCCTGGTTGAAGGGGGCCGCGCTGCCGCCGGGCAGCGAGCTGTAGAGGATGACCACGCCGTCCATCTTCGGCTGCGAGGAGTAGCTGGAGGGGAAGGTCGCCCAGCCCAGCAGGCCGCCGCCCATGTTGTTGGAGTAGACGTTGAGGTCGCCCGCGCCGCCCTTGCGCAGCGCGTTCTTCATCTGCGTCTCGTACGTGCCACCCGTGGTGGTGTACCAGGAGTTGTTGGCGGTCGTGTCCGTGCTCACGAGCGAGAACTTGAAGGGCGTCTTCGAGTAGGCGGCGTTGAGCACGGAGATCTGGTTGGCGATCGCCGTGGCGCTCAGGGCGCCAGCGCCCGAGGTGTTGGTGATGGTGTGCCAGTAGACCTTGATGGTCACCGAGCCCGGGGTGCGCGCCTGTCCCTTGACGCTTCCCGCGATGGCCTGCTCCACCGCGTTGCGCTCGGCCTCGCTCAGGTCCTTCGTCACGCAGCCGCGCGCGAAGTCCTGCTCCTGGGTCGTCGGCTCCTCGACGGGCAGCTGCTCCACGTCCGTGCAACCACCGAGCGCCAGGACCGCACCCAGGACCACCGCGAACTTGCCACTCTTCGACACGACGCTGCGGGACATTCCAACTCCTCGGGAGGAAAGTTGGAAATCTTCTACTTTAGTGAATCAGGGCAAGCAAGGTGCCGAGCGCTTTTTCTTCGAAGTATGAGAATCGATGAAAACGGGTGGACTGGGCGTATCAGTGCACCACCGCCAGAGGGGGCGGCGGCTTCACCAGGAGGGAGAGGGCCTCGAACTCCTCGATGTTCTGGCGGATGTAGGCGCGCTTGAGCTTGCCGCTGGTCGTCTTGGGCAGGGACTGGGGCGGCACGGGGACGACGCGGTTGGGACGCACGCCGGCGCCCTGGAAGACGGTCTCCTCCACGTGCTTGCACAACTGGCGCAGCGCGTCGGGTTTGCTCTCGGTGGTCTCGCACACGATGACGATGTCCTCGGTGCCCGTCTGGGCGTTGTTGACGCCCACCGCCGCCACGCAGCCCACGCGCACGCCCGCCACGCGTCCGGCGGCGTTCTCCATGGTGTACGGGTGGTGGTTCTCCCCCGCCTTGATGATGAGATCCTTGCTGCGCCCGCAGATGAAGAGCTCGCTGCCGACGAGGTAGCCCAGGTCTCCGGTGTACAGCCAGCCGTCGCGCAGCACCGCGTCGGTGGCCTCGGGGTTCTGGTAGTAGCCGCTGAAGAGGGACGTGCCGCGCAGGAGGATTTCCCCCTCGTGGCGCTCGGGCACCGGGTGGCCCTCCTCGTCCACGATTCTCAACTCGATGCCCTTGAGGGGCCGGCCCACGCCGTGCACCACGAGCGCGTCGGTGCGGGTGCCGGGCGCCACGGGCACGGCCTCGCGCCGCGTGGCCAGGGCCGTGCGCGAGAGCGTCTCGACGCGCAGGGGCTCGCCGCGCACGCGGCACGTCACCCCCACCACCATCTCCGCCATGCCGTAGGAGGGCCGCCACGCCTCCGGCTCGAAGCCATGGGGGCCGAAGCGCTCGGTGAACTGGTGCACCGTGTCGGCGTGGATGAACTCCGCGGCGTTGTAGGCGCGCTTCCAGGCGCTCAGTTCCAGCCCGTCCAGCTCCGCGTCCTTGATGCGCTTGACGCACAGCTGGTAGGCGAAGTTGGGCGCGAAGCACGAGGTGGCGCGAAAGGCGTGCATCGCCCACAGCCAGCGCGAGGGCTTGAGCAGGAAGCCGAAGGGCGGCATCAGCGCCGTGGGCAGGCCGTGCACGAGCGAGGCGAGCACGCTGGCCACCAGGCCCATGTCGTGGAAGAGCGGCAGCCAGCAGACCATCAGGTCATCCGAGTCCCACCCGCCGCCCTCGCCGATGGCCGCGCAGTTGGCCAGCAGGGCCCGGTGGGAGATCTGCACGCCCTTGGGCGCGTCCGTGGTGCCCGAGGTGAACTGGATGAAGGCCGTCTCGTCCGCGTCCAGGGTGGGCGGGGTGAGGGGCTCGGCGTCGGCCACCAGGTCCGTGGGGACGGCCACGAAGGGGGCCGCCTGGCCGGGCTCGGGGGTGTATTCGGTGAGGGCCTCGTGCGCCATGTCCACGAAGTCCGGATCAATGAGCATGGCGCGGGCGCCGAGCAGCCGCAGCTTGGCGCGCAGCCGCTCGCCCCAGGCCTGCACGGACACCTTGGAGGAGGGCAGCTCGATGAGGCAGGGCGTGGCGCCCACCAGCCCGCAGGCCAGGAAGCACTCGAGGAACTCGGGGCTGGTGTCGAACGAGAGCACCACCCGGTCCCCGTGCCGCACGCCGCGCGCGTACAGGTTGGCGCCCAGGCGCAGGGTGTTGTGCAGCACGTCCCCCGCGGTGAGCACGGTGAGGCGCTCCTCCAGGTCCACGAAGTAGAGCAGGGGCTGGGAGGGGCGGGTGCGTCCCCAGTGCACCACGGCCTCGGCCAGCGTGTTCACGGGGGCGGGCCAGGCACGGGTGGGCGCGCGCGGGGCGAGCTGCCGGCTCGGGTGGCGCCCCGCTCCGGGGCCGAGCGCGATGGGACCCGTCTGACGCCGCAGCGGCTCCTGACTCATTTGATGTGACCTCGGTGATGCGGTGGAGGAACAGCCCGGTGGAACCGGGCTCAGAAGCGGACCAGGATGCCCTCGACGGTCAGCCCGGGTCCGAATCCCATCATCACGCCGTACTCGCCGCGCTGGGGATTGTCCGAGCGCAGCACCTCCTCGAGCACCAGCAGCACGGTGGTGGCGCCGCAGTTGCCGTACTCGCTGAGCACGTGCCAGCTGGCGCGCATGCGCGACTTGTCCAGCTTGAGCTGCTTGGCCAGTCCCTCGAGGATCTTCGGCCCGCCCGGGTGGATGAGCCAGTGCTTGATGTCACCGGCCTTGAGCCCCTCGGGGCCGAGCAGCTTCTCCAGGAAGTCATCCACGTGCTCGGCGAGCACGAAGGGCACGTAGGGCGACAGGTTCATGCGGAACCCGTCGTTGTGCATGTTCCAGCCCATCAGCTCGTGCGTCTCGTAGAGCTGCTCGGTGTGCGAGCGCAGGAACTGCACGCCCTCGCCGTCCGGGGCGCTGCCCATCACCACCGTGCACGCCGCGTCGCCGAACAGGCCATGGATCACCACCTGCTCGGGGTCCGGCGTGTCGTGGTAGTGCAGCGAGCTGTACTCGGAGGCGTTGGCGATGACGTACTCGTCCGGACGCGCGGCGACGCTGTCCATGGCGGTGCGCAGCACGGGGAAGGCCGCGAAGCAGCCCATGTGCCCCACGAAGGTGCGGCGGATGCTGGAGGGCAGCCCGAGCTTCTTGGCGATGTACAGGTCCAACCCCGGCCCCGAGTAGCCCGAGTTGGTCGTCATGGTGAAGGCGCCCACGCGCGAGCGCTCCAGCTCGCCCAGCGCCTTCTGTACCGACTCCCCGGTGACCTGGAGCCCGACGCGCTCGTACACGCGCACCCGGTCCCCCACGCCCATCCGGCCTTTCTTGAGCTCCACACGAGGGTCCCACGCGAAGAAGCGGCGGCGCACCCCGGTGTTCTGGATGATGCGCTGGGCGTTGGGGATCTGCTTGAACCAGTCCTTGAACAGCCCCTCGTAGATTTCTTCCTGGGTGAGCGACAGCGGGGGGACGGCCGAGGCGATCGACAGCAGGGTGGGGCGACGCGCGGGTGCTGCTGGCGTCATGCCGCCTCCGAGTCCAGTGGCTCGAGCCCGTCACCGAGGGTGGCCTCGTCGCTCGCCGTGCCCATGGCCTGGACCTGCGGCTGGCGCTCGTCGATGAAGTCCACCAGGCTGCCCACCGTGTCGTGTCCCCGGCGTGACGCCTTGATGTACCAGGGGGTGAACTCGATGTTGGCCACCTCGTCCTTGAGCCGGGAGATCATCGACTCCAGGTGGAAGGAGTCCATGCCCAGGTCGTACGTCATCGAGGAGAACTCGTTCACGTCGTCCGGATACAGGCCCGTATGGGTGGCCAGGATGATGTTGCGAACGTGATCCAGAATCTCCTGCCGGTGCATACGGACCTCCTGCCGGGGGGCGGGGCCGCGACTGGCGTCTTCCCCGTTCGGCCACTCTTTCAGATTACAGCTCTGTAACATATGCGGTCAATGTGGAAAATTCGAGCAAAGTCGTAATCCTCTGATATAACCGTGAAGGATCGTTCACTCGACGTGATACTGGCGGGCCACCTGGCTGACCTGGTGGGAGACCTTCTGGAGCATGTCGGCGGCTTCCTGGGTGGATTCCAGCCGCTCCAGGGACTGGTCCATGCTGCGTGACAGGTCGGCGATGGCATTGAAGATTTGAGCGAAGCCGGCGTTCTGCTGACTCACGGCGGCGGTGATCTGTGTAACGGCCTCGGAGCTGTTGTTCACCATGAGCGACAGCTGGCGCAGGCTGTCGCCGGACGTCTTCACCTTGCCGAGGCCGCCCTCGACCTGGGCGGTGCTCACGTCCGTCATGGCGACGGCGTCGCCGATGGCATTGCCCACCTCGTCGAGGATGGTGGTGATGCGGCTGGTGGAGCGGATGGATTGATCCGCCAGGAGGCGGATCTCCCGCGCCACCACGCCAAAGCCCTTGCCGTGCTCGCCCGAGCGCACCGCCTCGATGGCGGCGTTGAGGGCCAGCAGGTTGGACTGGTCGGCCAGGTCCTTCACCGTCTGGGTGATTTCACCGATCTGCACGGCGCTGGCCTGCAGGCGCTCCATCTTGCCGCGGATGGCGAACACGGAATCGCGGATGGCGCTGAAGCCGGCGATGGTCTGCTCGATGGCGAGGGTGCCCGAGCGGCTGAGCTCCTCGGCGTGGCGCACCACGTTGAGCACCTCCTCGGCGCGCTGGGCGGAGAGGTCCGAGGTCTGCTTGATTTCCTGCGCGGTGATGTTGGTTTCCTGGATGGTGGTGGCCTGGGTGGTGAGCGCCATGCGCTGGGCATCGTTGGCGTGGCGCAGGGTGGCGCCCGCCTCGACGAGCTGGGTGGCGGACTGCTGGAGCGCGCGGGGCAGGGCGCTCAGCTGCAACACCACGGCGTTGAGCCCGAAGGCCAGGTCGCCAATCTCGTCGGTGGACACCCACTGGGCCGGGCGCACCTTGCCCACCGACAGGCCCTCGATGGCCTGGAGCACCGCGAGCGAGCCCTGCTCCTGCCGGCGCGCCAGCATCCACGCGGAGAGCGTGGCGAGGGTGAGCAGCATGATGACGAGCACGGCCACGGGGATGCTCAGCTCGGACAGGAGCGCGGCGCCGAGCCCCTCCAGCATGTAGGCCGCCTGGTGCTGTCCCGCCGCCTGGAGGTCCTCGATGTAGCGGTTCTGCACGTTGCTCGTCTGCACCGCCACGGTGAGGCCCCCGAGGACGATGAGCGACAGCACGCAGACGGCGAAGGCGTAGGGGAGGAACCAGGACTGGCGCAGCCAGAAGAAGCCGCCGCCCACCACGCGCAGGTGGGGATGGCTCGACTGCTCCTCGAGCGCCAGGGGCTGGGTCCAGCGCTCGATGGTGATGCCGGCCGGGAACGCCAGCAGGAGGCCCACGGACAGCCCGATGAGGCTGCCCCAGAGCACCAGCCACAGGCTCTTGTCGAAGAGCAGGCACACGCCGGTGCAGAAGAAGCCCGCGCCGAACGTGTACGAGCCGGCCATCACGTAGATGGCGATGCGCCAGGGCATCTGCAGCAGGCGGCCCAGACGCAGGCCCCGGGGCTCGCCCGGCTCGGTGCGCACGGCGTCGCGGTGCAGGTAGTGGATGGTCAGCGGCGGGTAGAGCACGCCGAAGATCAGGATGGTGGGGGGCAGCAGCCAGAGGACGGACTGGGTGATCTGCTCGCCCTGGAGCCCCAACATCATTCCCACCAGGTAGGCCAGGAAGGGCGCCAGTGGCATCGCGCACGCGCGCATGAGCGCATCAATGCGTCCGGGCAGGGAGCGGTTGCTGCTGCTCAACGGATTGAAGAACGCCATGGGAGTGCCTGGAGGGGAGCGGTGAGGGCGTGGCCGCCGGGGACAGGGGCGCGTCCGTCAGACCGGAGGCTATCACCTTTCATTCCCCGACGTGGGAGGGGGTCCGGTGATGTCACCGGGAGTGGAGTCCTCGGCCCCTCGCGGGAAGTGACGCGTCCGCCCGCCTGCCCCTCACGGGGAGCGGGACGGCGCGGGTCAGAGCTTCAGGCGCTTGAACACACGCTCGGGGATGGAGCGGATGAGGAACATGATGGGGCGCCAGAAGTCGGGCAGGTACACCTCGTCCTGGTGCGTGTCCACGGCGCGCAAGAGGCCCCGGGCTACCGCCTCGGGCGAGGCGAAGAGCGCGTTCTTCTTCACGGCGGCCGTCATCGGCGTGTCCACGAAGCCCGGCTTCACCGTCACCACGGCCACGCCCGCGGGCGCCAGGCGGTTGCGCAGGCCCTGGAGGAACACGCTCAAGGCGCCCTTGGAGGCGCCATACACGTAGTTGCTCTGCCGCCCCCGGTCTCCGGCCACCGAGGAGATGACCACGAGCGTGCCCGCGCGCTGGGCCTCGAAGCGGTTGGCCAGGGGCGTGAGCAGCGACACCGCGCTGAGGAAGTTGGTGCGCAGCACCTTCTCCGTCTCCCCATAGGAGCGCTGGGCCCGCTCCTGATCCCCGAGCACCCCGTGAGCGAGCAGGGCGCCATCCAGTCCACCGAGCGCCGCCGTGGCGCGCTCCACCAGGGGCTCGTGCTGGGCGAAGTCGTCCAGGTCCAACGTCTCGGCCTCCACCCGGGCCGCGCCCCGGGTGCGGGCATCCTGGGCCACCGCCTCCAACCGCTCGGCGTGACGGGCAACGAGGTACAGCGACGCGCCCCGCGCGGCCAGAAGCCGCACGGTGGCCTGGGCAATGGCGCTCGTGGCGCCGAGGACGAGGACCTTTTTCATCATGGAGCGACTGTCTATCCCGCGCCGCGCACCCGACGCCAGAACGACGAGGAGAACGCCGGGTCCACGTATTGGGCGAAGCGCTCGCGCTCCGGGTAGTACGCCGCGAAGCTCTCCGGGCTCATGCGCGAGTCCTTGGCCGGATACACCCGTCCGCCCGCCTCGCGCGTGAGCCGGTCCAGCGCATCCACGAGCTGGTACGTGCGCTCGCCCCGGTTGGCGAAGTCTAGCGCCAGCGAGTAGCCCGCCTTGGGAAAGCTCATCCACCCGGGCGACGGCACGTCCCCGTACGTCTTGAGCACCGTGAGGAAGGAGGGCATGCCGCTGTGCGCGCTGCGATCGAGGATTCCCTTGAGCGCCGCCACCCCCGCGTCGTTCGGGGGCACGACGCACTGGAACTGCACGAAGCCCTGGCTGCCGTAGATGCGGTTCCAGTGGTGCACGCTGTCCAGGGGGAAGAAGTACGGCTCGTAGTGCATGAGCCCCTGGTTGCGCATCCGGTAGTGGAGCGCGTTGAAGGCCGTCACCGAGACGCGGTTGAGCGCCAGGCCCGGGAAGTCGAAGGGCACGGCGAGCCCCGACAGGCGCGGGGGCGAGGGCTGCCGGGCCGTGAACTGCGGGGGCGCGTGGTTGGCGCGGTGGAACAGGCCCCGGCCCAGATGGCGGCCCCGGGCGAGGCTGTCCACCCACGCCACGGTGTACTCGAAGTCCCGGTTCGACTCGCTCGCGAGCTTGAGGAAGCCCTCCAGGTTGGAGAAGGCGACCGTCTCCTGGTGCATGAAGGGGTTGCTCACGCGCCGCAGTTGGATCTCCGCCCAGGTGATGAGCCCGGTGAGTCCGAGCCCGCCGATGGTGGCCTCGAACCAGTCCCGGTTCTCCTCGGGCGAGCACACCCGGCGCGAGCCGTCCGAGCGCACCAGCTCGAAGCGGCGCAGGTGCCGCCCGAAGGTGCCCACGCGCACGTGGTTCTTGCCATGCACGTCATTGGCGATGGCGCCGCCCACCGTCACGAACTTCGTGCCCGGGGTCGCCGGCAGGAACCACCCCTGGTTCGTCACCAGCCGGAGGATGCCGTCCAGGGTGACGCCCGACTCGCAGCGCAGCACGCCCGTGGCCGGGTCGAAACCCAGGAAGTGATCCAACCGCTCCGTCGTCAGCAGCGAGCCGCCCGCGTTGAGGCACGAGTCGCCATAGCTGCGGCCCAGGCCATGGGGCAGCAGCGAGCCGCCTTCCGGGGGCACGGGCAGCGGCTCGCTCGTCCACGTGACGGGGTGCGCCTTCTGTCCGGAGACACGGGGGTAGCGCCCCCAGGATTTCGGTTCCATCGTCATCTTCATCTCCTCACGCCGCGGCCAGCAGCACGCCCGCGGCGATGACTCCCACCGCGTAGCTCACCTTGTCCTTGAGCGCGAACACGAGCGGGTCCTCGTTCACCTGTCCCCGGTGCGCCAGCAGCCACACCCGGCCCACCCAGTACAACATCACCGGACACAGGAGCCAGAGCCGTCCCGGGTGCGCATAGAGCGCCGTCACTTCCTTGCTGGTGATGTAGAGCGCGAGCACCAGCACGGACAGGTAGCCACTGGAGACGCCGAGCGCGGCGAGCTGCTCGTAATCCCCGGACACGTAGCCCCGTCCGTGCGCCACCGACTCGTTGGCCAGCCGCAGCCGCCGCACCTCGCTCAGCCGCTTGACCAGCGCGAGCGACAAGAAGAGGAACATGGAGAAGCTGAACAGCCAGCTCGACGTGGGGATGCCCACCGCGAGCGAGCCTCCCAGGATGCGCACCGTGTACAGCCCGGCGAGCACCAGCACGTCCAGCATCATCACCTGCTTGAGATAGAACGAGTAAGCGATCGTGATGAGGTAGTACGTGCCCAGCAGGGCGAGGAACTCGCGCGGCAGCAGCAGGGCCACCGCCGCGCCCGCGCCCAATAGCCCCAGCCCCAGCCACGGCCCCGCGCCCAGCGGCAGCGCTCCCGACGCGAAGGGCCGGCGGCGCTTGCTCGGGTGCTGGCGGTCCGCGTCCAGGTCGAGCAAGTCGTTGAGCACGTACACGCTGGAGGCGCACAGGCTGAAGGCGATCACCCCCAGCAGCGCGCGCAGGAACAGGGGCGCGCTCAGCGCCTTGTGCGCGGCGAACAGCGGCACGAACACGAGCACGTTCTTGGCCCACTGGTGCACGCGCAGCGCCTTGAACAGCGCGCGCACGCGGGGCATGAACGGGGGCGCGTGACGCGCTTCCTCGTGCGGGGCGCCGAGCGTCTCGCGCAGCCGGGCCTCGCGCAGGGCGCCGGACAGCTCCCGGGTGCCATCGCTCGCGAGCACCGTCTCGAAGAGGCCCAGGTGCGCGGCCACCGCGTCCGCCACGCGCTGGTCCGCCACCGTGGCCAGCACCAACCGGCGTCCGCTCGCCTTCTCCTCGGTGAGCCGCGACAGCAGCGCCTCGTCATAGGGCAGCCGCGCGGGATCCAACTCCACGTGCCGCGCCACCTCCGCCCGGCAGAAGGCCCGGCCCCGGAGGCGCCACCCCAGCGCGGCGGGAATCAGGTGCGGCTGACGCTTGATCAGCCGCACGAGCCCCTCATGCAGCGAGTCCGTGCGGATGAGCACTCCGTCCAGCTCGGTGACGAGCGCCGGGGCATCGGGGGCGGGGGTCGCGGAGGGCATGGGGGTCGGCATGGGAATCGGGCCGGAGGGTAGCGCGCCAGGCCGAGCCCGTGCCTCATTTCTCTGTCCGGCCGCCCTGGTCGTCAGGGCAGGGGGCGGACATCCCCCCCTCGCTCCGTGCCCCGGCTCACTCCGCGCGGGCGATGACGAGCGTCTGCAGCGGCACGTGGCGCATCGGCCGGGCGCTCTCGATGCGGAAGCCCGCGTCGCCCAGGAAGCCCTCCAGTTCCGCGGGCGTGTACGCCGCCGCCTTCGAGGTGAGGAAGTAGTGCAGGCCGATGAGCGGTGCGGCGCTCGGCGGCTTCTCCACGTCCTCGCGCAGGTACTCGAGCACCGCCAGCGTCCCCTTGGGCGCGAGCGCGGCGCGCACCCGGCGCAGGAGCGCCACGTTCTGCGCGGGGGACAGGTGGTGCACCACCTGGAAGAGCAGCACCCCGTCATACGGCCCCCCCAACTCGGCGGTGAGCACATCGCCCTCCTGGTGCGTCACCAGGTGCGACAGCTGGGCCTGGGCGATGACCTCCCGGCCCACCCGGACGCTGCCCTCCAGGTCCAGCACCGTGGCCGTCAGCCCCCGGTTGCGCCGGCACAGCTCCGCGGCGAACCACCCATGTGCCCCTCCCAGATCCAACACCCGCCGGGCTCCCCGGGGCAGCGGAATGGCACGGGCCACCTCGGGCGCGGACAGCCGCGCCATCTGGTACATGGCGAGGATGTAGGAGCGCCAGCGCGGGTCCTCCGGCGCGAACTGGTGGATGTCCACCGCCTGGCCCGTGCGCACCGCGTCCTCCATGTGGCCCCACCACTCCCATTGGGTGTAGTTGAAGTCCAGGAAGCCGCCCACGTACTGGGACGAGCGCGGATCCAACCAGCGCCGGGCCCGGTCCGCCAGCCGGTAGCGGCCCTTCTTGCGCTCCACGGCCTCGCACGCCTCCAGCGCCTCGAGCAGCGCGCGCGTGCCCTCCGGGGCCAGCTTCAACCGCGCCGCCAGCTCCTCCACCGTGGCCTGTCCGTCCGCGAGCGCGCCGAAGATGCCCAGACGCTCACCGGCCATCAGCGTGCGCGCCGCCATCATCCCGAAGAAGGCGTGCGCCAGGGGCTGGGGCGCCAGGTTGAACCAGTCGGCGAAGCGCTCGATCAGGTTGTCCGCCTTGAGTCCGAGCCTCATGCCTCCTCCCGTCTGTTCCGGAGGGGTGCCGGGGGGGCGGCGAGCGGACGGGCGGAGGGGGATGACCAGGTGCTTCGCTTCAAGGGCAGTCCTTCATGGGGGCATCCCATCGAGTCGGGGACCCCCGACCTTACCCGCCCGGACGCTGGGATGCATCAGCGGCAAGAGAGGGCCTCCCGGGACAGATGGCTTTTGGTAGGGTGGGTATGAGATGGCCCCCCGAATTCTCGTCGTCGATGACAACCCGGAGCTGCTTTCTCTCCTCGTTCAGCTTCTCGAGGACGAGGGATATGAGGTGTCCGGGGTGGGCAGGGGCGCGCAGGCGGTGGAGAAGGCGCGCGGCCAGCCACCCGCCGCGGCCGTGCTCGATCTCCTGCTGCCCGACATGATGGGCTTCCAGGTGGCGGACGCGCTGCGCAAGCAGCAGCCCCAGCTCCCGCTCATCTTCATCACCGGCGTCTTCAAGGGCGGCAAGCACGCGGTGGACGCCCGGCAGAAGTACGCCCCCGCCGACTACTTCGAGAAGCCCTTCGATGCCGCCCGGCTGTTGGAGGCGGTGCGCCGGGCGGTGCCGTACACCAAACCCGCGCCGGCGCCAGCGCCGGAGGCCGCTCCCGCGGGGGGTGATGCCTTCGAGGACGTGGACCTCGACATCGACGTGGAGGAGGAGGGGACCCAAGACACGTTGGAGCTCACCGGCCGCGTCAAGGTGACGGGCGGCAACCTCACCGCGGAAATCCGTGGCGCGAATCTCACCGCGGCTCCGCTGGTGCCCTCGGGGCCCGCCGCGCTGGTGCGTCCTCCGCCTCCACCGGGAGGCCGCCCGGCACAGCCTCGGCCCGCGCCGGTGGCTCCTCCGAGCAGCCGCCGTGGAGAGCTCCGGGACAACCTGCCCGCGCTCATCACCGCCTTCTACCTGTCGCGCGAGACGGGTGAGTTGGGCCTGCAGCGCGGCAAGGTGAAGAAGGTGGTGTACTTCGAGCGGGGCATGCCCGTGTTCGCCCTGTCCAACCTGCTGGCGGACCGCTTCGGCTCGTTCCTCGTGCGCGTGGGGAAGATCAAACCCGAGCAGCTCGAGGACGCGGCGGCCGTGGCGGCGGCGAGCCAGCGGCGCACGGGCGACGTGCTGGTGGAGCGGGGGCTGCTCAAGGACACCGAGCGCATGTACTACGTGGGCCAGCAGGTGAAGGCCATCATCTACTCGCTCTTCGCGTGGGAGGACGGCACCTGGGTGATGAGCTTCAAGGAGAAGGCCGCCGCCGAGTCCATCAAGCTGGACGCGCACCCGGCCAACCTCATCGTCCGGGGCGTGAAGAAGCTCTACAAGCCCGAGCGCCTGCGCGGAATGATCCAGCCCGAGGACAGGCTGATCCCCTCAGTGGCCCCGGCCTATCAGCTCGAGGACGTGGACCTGGAGCGCTGGGAGACGGAGCTGCTGCCCAGGGTCGATGGCCACCGCACCGTGGCGGAGCTGCTCGCGCTCGCCAACCGTCCGGAGCCCGTCGTCCAGGGCTTCCTCGTGGCGCTCATGTCCCTGGGAATGCTGGAGCGGCAGGGCTGAGCCGAAGAGGCCGGACACGTGACGGTGTCTGTCTTTCGTCAGAAGAGGATGCAGTCGAACTTCTCGATGACGGCCTTGAGTTCCTCGGGTGTGGTTTCGAGTTGCCTGGCCAGGGTCGGGGCGTGTTCGGTCAAGGCCATGGTGCGGGGGGGTTGTTTGTGGAGCTTCTCCATGACGACGTCACCCACCAGTCCTGGCCACGTGGCGCGGCGGAGTTCGGGGGCTTTGCGGATGGGGTCCAGGATGGTGAAGCAGGGCCACTTGGGAAAACGTAAGGTCGAGGGGTCACAGCCCATGAAGCGACAGCCGTCCAGCCGCGCTTCGGAGAAATCACAGTCCTCGATGGACCCGTGCTGATACCACGGCAGGCTCGTGTACTCAGGCCAGTACCCAAAGTCGCACCCTGACAGGCGCCCCTTGACGCGGCAGCCCTTGAGGGACGCGGCCACCCAGGTCTGGTAGTTCTTCAACTCCTGCTTCACCTCGAAGGTACAGTCGATGAAGCGGGGTTGCTTGAGGCTCAGGCGCCGGGCGGACACCTTCAGCACGAGGGTACAGTTCCTCAGAATCAGGTTGGGGCCGAGGATGTAGTTCGCCTTCGGGTCCGTCAGCTCCAGCCGCTCGTTTTCGATTTCCCGGTCGTTGAAGACGATATTACCGAGCCAATCCATCGCCGCCCCTTCAGAAGGTGAGCATCCGGAAGAACTCACCCGCCATGCGCCTGCCATGTCGTGCGAGGTTCGACGCCGTCCCTGAAAGAATCTCGTACTTGCGACCGTTCGCCGGGTCAACCACGTCGACGCCCTTGCTCAGGCTGAAGTCGTAGAGGTGCTCGAACTGCGTTTTCACCTGCTGTTGCACGTAGCGGCCCCGGGCCTCGCGCTCCAAGAGGCGCGCCTGCCAGTACTCGCCCTTCTTCAGGGCCCGTTCAATGGCCCGCTGCTCGTTCCGGCTGAGCTTGTCTGGCCCCCACTGCTTGGCGGCACGGGTGACGGCTTCCTGGAGCTGGTCGCCCACCTTGTCATGGGGCGGAATGTCCGCGAGAGACTTGCCGCGCGGCACGTGCCAGCGCTGGCCGTCGCTCAGCTCCATCTGTCGGTTGCCGCCTCGGTGTTGCAACACGGTGGTGGCGGAGCGGCCACCTGGGGCCCTTGCCGCCCCTGGGCCCGTTTTCTGCTTGAGCAGCACCACCGCCAGCGGGCCCTGCGGAGACAGGGCCACCGTGTCCACCGCCACCACCGCGTGGGCCAGCGCCTCGCCCTGTGCCCACTCCTCCACGCCCGCCCGTCGCAGCACGCCGGCTCCGCCCTGGGCCTCCCAACGCGCCGAGGCCAGGCCATGGCCCGGCAATGACTTCACCCGCGTCGCCACCTCTCCCAAGGTGCGCCCGCTGAGTGTGGCCACCGCCAGAATCATCGCTCGCGCCGCGTCCTCGCCCAGCACCCGGCCGAAGTCCGCGCCCGCCGCGCGCAACTCCGCGAAGGTACTCGCCTCGTGCGCCGCCATGGCCATTCGGCTGTACCCGTCCATCAGCCCCCACACGGTCTCCAGCCCCAGCCAGCCCACCAGAATGACTGTCAAGGTAGCGGCCAGGGCCTTGGTGGTCGGCTCGGGTGCCACCCAGAGCAGGCAGTAGAGCGTCACCGTCCAGGCGACCAGGGACACCACTGCTCTCGGGTCCAGCAGCTCGCGCGCCAGGGCCGCGCGTGTCTCGTCGAGTACCGGGCCCAGGGCCAGCGCCAGCGCCAGGACGCGCCGGTCATCCGTGCGCAGGAACGGACCGTCCTCCAGCAGGCACAGGCAGTCCCCGCCACCTCGGGGCACGCACCATGAGAGATAGCTGTCGCGCAGGGCGGCATCGGCCTCGGGTGTCAGGGGCTCGGGGCCGAACTGGTCCAGGGGCACGAAGGTGTACGTCCGCTCACCGTAGCGCTCCATCAACCACTGGCCCGCCATCTCCATGTGCTCGGCCTCTGGCGGGAGCTGGTGCGAGAGCGAGATCAACTCGCGCGCGGTTTCGCGAGGGCTGCCCGTCACTCGCATGTCTCGGGAGAGCCGCTGGAAGGCGCGCCGGAAGTCGGCCGGGAGCAGGGGCACGGGGCGGGAGGCGGAGGCGCTCGGCTCCAGGAAGTCCACGGTGTAGATGCGGGCTGACTCGAAGCCCGGCTCGGCGGCGAGAGCGACTCCCTGCCGGAGGGTCGGGGGAGGCTCGGACGGCGTGGTTCGGCCCGTCGAGAGACTGTCGCGAGGCACACCCGTGGCACACGCACTGTGCAGCAGGAGGGTGAGGATGAACCAGACGCCCACCAGGGGGCGCAGGCGGCTGCCCACTGGGAGTGAGCCAACAGGGTTCAGGGACACGGCTCACCTCCGGCGGTGACGTGGTTTGTCAGCCATCGCTCCGCCATCACATGGACGTGTGGGCGTGCTCGTCAAGCGCGATGAAGGTGTTCAAACACCTCGTCATGGCTTCTCGTGTCGTCGCGCGAGGGGGCGCAACCGCTGCTCGGTCGGCGTGCCCGGGCCAGCGGCCCGCTGAGTCATTGCTCGGCCGCGGTGGCGGCTCCTCCCGCGCCACTCGCGGCGGCCCCGCTCTCGTTCCTGTCGGGGCCTCTGTCATTCCAGGTGTCGTCTTCACTCTGGGGCGCCTCGGAGTACTCGAGCACCGCCGCCCTCCATTGACGCGAGCCGCAGCGGTCACAAGCCTGTCGGGGCGGCTCGTCGTGCTCGACGGTCGTCGCAGTAGTTGCAGGTCAGGGATGACGGCATGCAGGCTCGGCTCGGTCTCGGGCGTGGGGGGAAGCACGGAGAGCCCGGGCTTGGATTTGTGGTCTCCACGTACACGCGTCTCAACTGACCCAGGTGCTCGATGCCCGAGGCCCGGAGCGGCAACGGCCACGACCTCAAGTATTGGACGTGTTCACCCTCCGCGCACGCCGGGCACAGTCGATGATGTGCAGGAGGAAGTCCCGGTGCCCGTGTGGTTGGAGTGACAGGATGAAGTCGGCGCTTCCCGGCTGGTCCGGAGGGTAGAACACGCCCGGGTTCGCGTTGCAGTCGAGCATGAACAACTGGCCCGCGTCGTCCATGCGGATGTCACAGCGGCAATAGCCGCGGGCATTCACGGCCGAGAAGGTCCGCTGGGCGATGTCACCCAACCGCTTCACGAGTCCCTCATCGGTCACGGGACGGGTGTTCATGGCCTCGTAGTTCATCCACTTGAGATCGAAGTGCTTGAACGTCTCCCCTTCCGGAAAGTGGATCTCCACCGGGGGGTGCACCCAGGGCGCGTGCTCTCCCGGCCGGGGCTCGGAGACGAGCACGGTGAACTCGCGCCCCTCGATGAACTCCTCGAGGAGCACTCCGCCGAAGCGGGAGAGGGTCCGCCCGGCCCGCTCGAGCAAGGCCTCCCGGTTGTCGACCCGCGAGTCCTGCTCGATTCCGATACTGGCGTAGCCGGAGTGCGGCTTGACCAGGAGGGGGAAGCGCAGCTCGCCGGCGGCTTGCTCGACCGTGGCCAGCTCCGAGGCGAAGCGATAACCCGGCGTGCTGATGCCCTGGTTCAACCAGGCGTGTTTGTGCTCTTCGCGTGAGGCCGCGTAGAAGTGTGAGTCCGCCCCCGTGAAGGGCAATCCCAACCGTTCCAGGTGTTGGATGACTTCGACTCCCGCGATGTCCTCGTCCGGTGCTCCATCACAGAGGTTGATGAACGCATCGAAGTCCTCCTTCGCGAGCTGCTCGAGCACCTCCCGCGCGTTGGCACGTGTCAGGGGCTGGCGCGACCAGGTGTGGTCAGGCAACCACCAGGAGGGATCGACGGCGGGATCGATGTCCTTGTAGGGGGACTGGGAGCCCTCGTAGGAGGAGTACAGGGTACAGAGTCGCATGGGCTGGTTCCGTACGTTCCGACTGCCGTGACACTGCTCCGAGTCTGCCCTACTTCCAAGGAGCCGTCCCGGACTCCGCCCGCTGGCGCCGAAGCGGCGCCCTGACTCGCGCCTCAGTCGTTCATGATGAAGCGCACCGCGTCGACGAGCGCCGCCGCGATGCCCATCTCCTGAATGGCTCGCAACTCGCCCCCATCGAGCCACACCCCATGGCAGCGCTCGCAGGCGTCGAGCAGCACGTGCCGATCGCGCTCACTGCGCACCTTCTTCATGACCTGGCGGGGAGGGCACCGGGGGCACGCCAGCTCGCGTGCCTGGACCTCCTCGGACGGCAGCGTGCGCCACTCGAAGAGCCGCACGTTCACGGTCGACTCCAACAGCTTCAGGTCCTCACCCTCGAGCCAGTGTCCCTCGCAGTGAGGGCACTGGGCCGCCTCCACCTCATCCAGGCGCGTGGGGGCCATCTCCTTGTCGCAGCGGGGGCAGTGCATGGTGTCTCCTACCGTACGGTATCAAGCCTCGAAGGCGGAAGACGACGCCTCCCCGCCCCCCGCTTTCTGTCGGTGAGCGCCGTCGGCCCGAGACTTGCGAGCAGTCCCCCGTCAACGGAGGGACGGATGGGCATTCGTGCAAGTGCGGTAGGGGTGGGACTCGCGGTCATCGCAGTGCTCGAGGTGAGTTGCGGTGACCACTCCAGGACAGACGACCCGCGGGGGCAGTTGGAGCCGGGTCCATCGGTGGGAAACGAAGTTCCCTCGGACACGCCGCCCGTTCCCTCCGAGGATGACGGCACGCCCTCGACCCCTCCGCCCGCGTCCGATCCAGGCGGGGGTGGCGCGGGAACGCCCCCCGATGCCGGCGAGCCCCAGTCCGCCGGTCCGTGGCCCGTGGACGCGGTGCTCGATTACACCCAGGCGTTTGGTGTTGGCACCCCGCAGAGCGTTGGCGTCGATGAAGGGTTGAACCTCTGGTTCCTCGATGGAAATCGCATCGGCGTGCTGCGTCCGGGCGATACGGCTCCGACGTGGACCACGGGCGTGGGTCAGGCGCGTCAGCCCTTCGGCCGGGATTCACTCGCGATCGGCTCGACGGTCATCTGCGGCGGTGAGGCCGGGCGCGCGTACGTGGGGTATCGCGCCGCGGAGATGCGGCGGGCGGAAGGGATTTCCCAGCGCACGTACATCCCCGGACCGAACGATCTGTTCTACACGCCCGAGCGCTACGCCGAGTACCAGAAGGGAGATCTCGACGCGGTCCGCCTCCAACCCGATGGCACGGTGGCGCTCGAGGAGCACATCTGGCGCACCACCGGCTCGTCGAACGCGGGCAAGCAGATTGGCATCCACAACACCAATGACTTCCACTACGAGGAGGATCGCAGCATCCTCAACTGCGCCCGGGTGACGCGCGGCAAGCATCGCGGCGATCTCTACGTCACGACGAACCACGGGGTGACGCGCATCCAGGGGCTCACGTACAACAGCCACCGTCATCCCGGCTGGTACCTCGTCACCCAGAATCCGGACGGCTCGCGGGACGAGTCGCTCCAGTGCCCGCCGATGTACGGGCTCGGCCTCGCGCGCAATGGGGACGTGCTCGTGGCGAACGAGCAGATGCTCGGCGTGCTCGTGCCGAGTGACAAGCTCGAGGAGTGGGACCGGGAGTACACCTGGGAAGGCCCCACGCCCTGGTCGTTCAAGGGCTTCAACGAAGTGCTCAACGGACAGGCCACGGATGATTACTGGCGCGCCTTCGAGCAGAGCACCTCGGGCCGCTACTACCTGGGGAGCGCGGAGTTCGGCGTCTGGACGATGACGCCCAAGTCCCGCTCCACGGGGAACTGGTCGAAGCTCGCCGGGCTGCCCACGGAGCGCATCCTCTCGCTCAAGGCCACGGACGATGGCGCGCTCTACATCGGCACGGAGGGCGCGGGCCTGTGGCGGCTGGAGTCCGACGGGAAGACGCTGGCCCAGGTGGGGCAGGTGCCGGGCCAGCGCGTCCTGCAACTCGTCTACGAGCCCACGGTGACGCCGAGCATGCTGCTCGTCGTCACCGAGCGGGGCGTGACGGTCCTGCGCGGCCCGTAGCGCTCAGGCCACGTCGCGCCGGGAGCCGTCCGCCGAGGCTTCTCCGGGAGGAGCCGCGGGGGACGGCTCGGCGAGCTGCTCGCGGAACGTCTCCGCGGACAGGTACACGGACACGAGCGTGACGAGGGCGAGCCCCACCATGTACAGCGACACGGGCCAGGCCTGCCCGTTGCTGCCCGACAGCAGCGCGGTGGCGATGAGGGGCGACAGGCCTCCGGCGAAGACGGACGCGAGCTGGTAGCCGAGGGACGCGCCGCTGTAGCGCACGCGCGTGCCGAACAGCTCGGAGAAGAAGCTGGCCTGGGGCCCGTACATCGCCGCGTGGGCGATGATGCCCAGGGTGATGGCGAGCCACACCAGGCCCGTCTGCTGGGTGTCGATGAGCCGGAAGAAGGGGAAGGCGAGCAGCGCGCACCCCAGGGCCCCGCCGATGTACACGGGGCGGCGGCCGAGCGTGTCCGACAGGGCGCCGAAGCAGGGGATGGCCACCAGGTGTACGCACGTGGCCACGAGCACCGCGGTGAGCATGTCCGCGCGCGCCATGCCGATGTTGGTGCCGTAGGTGAGCACGAACGTGGTGACGATGTAGAAGAAGCCGTTCTCCGCGAAGCGCGCTCCCATGGCGAGGAGGATCTGCTTGGGATAGGTGCGCAGGGCCTCGAGCGCGGGCGGGCCCTTGCTGGCGGGGCGCGAGTGCTGGATCGCGCGGAACGCGGGCGACTCGGCGACTCCCAGGCGGATGAAGACGCCGATGCCGATGAGCACCGCGCTGAAGAGGAACGGGACGCGCCAGCCCCAGGAGACGAACTGCTCCTCGGGCAGCCGCGAGAAGAGGGAGAACACGGCGTTGGCCACCAGCAGGCCCGCGGGCGCTCCCATCTGCGGCCAGCTTCCATAGAAGCCCCGGCGGTGGGCGGGCGCGCTCTCCACCGCCATGAGCACCGCGCCTCCCCACTCCCCACCCAGGCCGAAGCCCTGGATGATGCGCAGCACCACCAGGAGGATGGGGGCCAGGACGCCCACGCGCTCATACGTCGGCAACAGGCCGATGGCGAACGTCGCCACGCCCATGATCATCAGCGTGGCGCTCAGCATGGACTTGCGTCCGAGCTTGTCGCCGAAGTGGCCGAAGATGATGCCGCCCAGGGGCCGCGCGATGAAGCCCACCGCGAAGGTGGCGAACGCCGCGAGCGTGCCCATCAACGGATCGAACGAGGGGAAGAACAGGCGGTTGAAGATGAGCGCCGCCGCGGTGCCGTAGAGGAAGAAGTCGTACCACTCCACCGCGGTACCGATGAAACTCGCGGCGGCCACCTTCCAGATGGGGGTGACGACGGGCTCGGGGGAAGCCGAGGGGATGTTGGGGTCCATGACCCCAGGGTCTCATGGATTTGTGCAGTGGAGGACCCAGCACTCCGTGTGTGAATGACCTCCGCTCGGATTCACGGCCATGTGTCCTCCGCGGGCGGCGCTTCCTGCGACCTCCTCCATGACGTGGCATGTCCGCCGAATCGTGTCAGCCCTTGGAAATCATGAGTCTCGGGGACCTCGGCTCGGTTCCTGCCGGGGCAGTCATGCCGGGTGGGGCCTCGCCAGTCTGCTCCGCCGGGGCCTCGGCCGACCCCAGGTCCTGTCGCATTGCGTCAAGATTTTTCCCGTTTCCCGGGTCTATGAATTAGTATAAAACTTTATTTACGCGTTTTACTTTTTCTTCTCGAAGTCAGAGAAGAACTGGGACAAGGGAAGGTTTCGAGGGCATGAAAACCGGCACGGTGCGCGCTCCTGCTGTCACGTGTCCGCGGTCCGCTGCTGCCTTCCCTTGCATCAACGCGTAGCCCTGTCGTCCGTCAGTCCCAACCCCCTTCATGGGAGTAGATGAAGTGATCAGAAGACTCGCATCAACGATTTCCGTATCGGCCGCCGTCGCGGGGTTGTGCTCGGTCATTCCTGGGGTCGCGCTGGCGGTGCCGGTCTCCCAGGCAAACACAACCATCTTTGGTCCCCGGGTCTATGTGTTCGATCCGACCATGCCGGCCGCCGACATCACGGGGGTCGCCAACTCCGTTTTCACCAAGCTGGAGTCCGCGGAGTTCAGCACGGAGCGGTACGCGCTGCTCTTCAAGCCGGGGTCGTACAGCGTCAACTTCAACGTGGGTTATTACACCCACGTGGCCGGTCTGGGACAAAGCCCCGATGACGTGACCATCAACGGAGGGGTGAACGTCAACGCGGACTGGGACAACGGCAACGCGACGCGCAACTTCTGGCGGGCCCTCGAGAACTACTCGGTGGTTCCGGCCAACGGTCAGACGCAGATCGCCGTGTCGCAGGCCGCTCCCCTGCGCCGCTTGCACATCAAGGGCGACCTGCATCTGTTCGACTTCGATTCCAACTGGAACGCCGGCTGGGCCAGCGGCGGCTTCCTCGCCGACTCCGTCGTGGACGGTCAGGTCGTTCCCGCGTCGCAGCAGCAGTGGCTCTCGCGCAACAGCAAGTGGGCGAGCTGGAACAACGGCGTGTGGAACATGGTCTTCGTGGGCGTCAACAACGCGCCGACGGGACAGTTCCCGAATCCGCCCTACACGGTCATCGACCGGACGCCCATCATCCGGGAGAAGCCCTACCTCTACGTCAACAGCGCCGGGCAGTACGCCGTGTTCGTCCCGGCCCTGCAGACGAATACCCAGGGCGTGAGCTGGGCGAACGGCCCCACGCCGGGTCAGGCCCTCTCCATTGATCAGTTCTACATCGCGCGTCCGGAGACGGCCAGCGCCGCGAGCATCAACAGCGCGCTCAGCCAGGGCAAGCACCTCCTGTTCACCCCGGGCGTCTATCAGCTCAATGACACGCTGCGCGTCAACAATGCCAACACCGTGGTGCTGGGCATCGGCCTTCCCACGCTGATTCAAACCAGCGGACAGCCGACCATCTCGGTCGCCGACGTGGACGGCGTGAAGATCGCCGGCCTGTTGCTCGAGGCCGGTACGGTCAACTCGCCCTCCATCCTGGAGGTCGGGCCGGCGGGCAGCTCGAAGGACCACTCGGCCAACCCCACCTTCCTCTATGATCTCACCGTTCGCACCGGTGGCGCGTTCGCTGGCAGGAATGACGTGGGCATCAAGATCAACAGCCACCACGTCGTGGGCGATCAGCTCTGGCTGTGGCGCGCGGATCACGGCGCGGGCGCCGCGTGGTCCACCAATCCGACCAAGAACGGCCTCGTCGTCAATGGCAACAACGTCACCATCTACGGCCTCTTCAACGAGCACCACAACGAGTACCAGACGGTGTGGAATGGCAATGGCGGCCGGGTGTACTTCTACCAGTCCGAGATTCCCTACGACGTCCCCAACCAGGGCTCGTGGATGAGCAAGAATGGCACGGTGAACGGCTTCGCCTCGTACAAGGTCGCCGACACCGTCACCACCCACGAGGCGTGGGGCCTGGGCGTGTACTCCTACTTCCGCGACGCGGCCGTGAAGTCGGAGAACGCCATCGAGGCGCCCAACGTCCAGGGCGTCAAGTTCCACAACATGACGACCATCTGGCTCAATGGCGTCGCCGGAAGTGAAATCACCCACGTCATCAACGGGCTCGGTGGCCGCGTCTACGCGAACTCTCCCGCCGAGGCCATGCGGCAGACCCTCAACGAGTACTCGGGCACGGGCACGAATCCTCCGACGGGTGATACCCAGGCGCCCACCGTTCCGGGCAGCCTGAAGGTGGCCTCGTCGACGAGCACCCAGGTTTCCCTGAGCTGGACGGCCTCGACGGACAACGTGGGCGTCGCCGCCTATGACATCTACCGCTCCGGCAGCCTCGTCGGCTCCTCGACCACGACCTCGTACACCGACTCGGGTCTGGCGGCCTCGACGGCCTACAGCTACACGGTGAAGGCGCGCGACGCGGCCGGCAATGCCTCGGCGGCGAGCAACACCGTGAGCGTCACCACGCCGCCGGGCGGCTCCACGGGCACGGCGCTGCCGCGGACCGGCTGGACGGCCACCTCGTCGCCGACGAGCGGCGAGCCCGCGTCGGCCCTGCTGGATGGCAGCATGTCCACGCGCTGGACCACGGGAGCGCCCATGGCCAACGGCCAGTCGCTGACGGTGGACATGCAGTCGGCGAAGACCTTCACCAAGATCGTCATGGACTCCACCGGCAGCGACTCGGACTACGCCCGCGGCTATCAGGTCTTCGTGTCGAGCGATGGCGCGAACTGGGGCAGCGCGATCGCCACCGGCACGGGCACCGGGCCGGTCATCACCGTCACCTTCACGGCGCGCACCGCCCGCTACATCCGGGTGGTGCAGACCGGCACGAACTCGAGCTGGTGGTCCATGCGCGAGTTCAACGTGTACAACTAGGCGGCGCCCCAAGCCCCTCGAAGTGAAACGGCCTTGCTCCTCAGTCCCAGGAGCAAGGCCGTTGTTCGTCGAGGCGCGGAGGCCGCGCTCAGAAGCGGTCGACGATCCAGAACAGGCCGAGCGCGGCGGAGCCGACGGCCACGACGCGCTGGATGCGCTCGGCCAGGGCCGAGTCCAGACGGGCGAGTCCCTCGGCGAAGACCATGCCCACCGCGCCCATGCCCAGCAGGATGCCGAACGCGAAGCCCGGCAGGAAGGTCCACCCGGCCGTGCGCATGCTGCCGCCCACCAGCAAGGGGGGCAGGGCGAGCAGGAGCGCGCGCACGCCGCTGAAGGCCATGAGGGCGCCCGCGGTGGTGCTCACCTGGTCGTGGATGTGCGAGTGCGGCTCGTGCGTGTGGCCCGGCAGGTGGGGGTGGCCGTGGCGCAGCACGTTGGGGAAGAGGAACGCGGCGACGGCGAGCGCCACCAGCACCGCGCCACCGAAGATCTCCGCCCAGCGCTCGAAGGTCTCCGACAGGCCCACCCCCGCCAACAGGCAGAAGGTGGCCACCGAGCCGAGCACCGCGGCATGGCCGATGGCGAAGCGCAGCGCGACGAGCAGGGTGGCGCGGCGGCGCGCTGGACCGAGCGTGCCGAGGGTGGCCATGGCGGCGCAGTGATCCGGCCCCACCGCGTGGAGCAGACCCTGGCCGAGACCGTAGACGAAGGCGAAGAGAAGGGGTGGCACGGGACCCACCCTATCCGCCCGGGTGGTCCCAGGCCAAGGGGATGCGCGGCCATGCTATTCAGGCGTCCACTCATGCCCATTCCCCAGACCGGCGCCCCCGCTCCCGACTTCCACCTCCAGGACCAGGACGGTCATGACGTGTCGCTCTCGCGGCTGCGGGGTCGGCACGTGGTGCTCTACTTCTATCCCAAGGACAACACTCCGGGCTGTACACAGGAGGCGTGCGACTTCCGGGACGAGCACTCGGCGCTGACGGCCGCGGGGGCCGTGGTGCTGGGGGTGTCGCCGGATAGCACCGCGAGTCATCAGAAGTTCGCCGCGAAGTTCTCCCTGCCCTTCCCCCTGCTCGTGGACACGGATCACCAGGTCTGTGACGCCTATGGGGTGTGGGGCGAGAAGTCGCTGTATGGCCGCAAGTTCCAGGGCGTCACGCGCGCCACCTTCCTCATCGATCCAGAGGGGCGGGTGGCCCGTGTCTGGCCGAAGGTGAAGGTCGCGGGCCATGTCCAGGAGGTCCTCCAGGCGCTCGAGGGAGGGCCCGAGCCCGAGGCCGCTCCGGCACCCGCGCGCAAGAAGGCGGCGGCGAAGAAGTCTCCGGCGAGCCGCCGTTAGCCGCTTTCATCCAGGGCGGAGGCACGAGGGCGTTAGACTCTTCCCGGATTCCCAGGGCCCTTCCGAGCGTACCTTCATGAAGGACAAGCCGTTCATCGACATCTCCACGGCCGCCACCCCCCGCCGCGAGCGTGAGGTGGCCGCGCGGCCCGTGCCGGCCCTCACCCTCATCGCCCATCCCACGCCCCACCGCGCGGGGGAGCGGCTGTTGCTCGAGGAGGTGGCCACCGGAGGCTCGGTGTTGGTGTCGCGCGTGGGTCCGGACTTCGCCCTGCCGGGCGCCACGCTGGGCATGCCGCTGGCCGACACGTTCCTGAGCCGCAAGCCCCTGGTGTTCGAGTCCGCGGGTCCGGGCCGCGTCCGGCTGCGTGTGCAGGAGGGTGGCACCCAGGTATGGGTGGAGGACGAGCCGCTCGCCGGGGCGCGTGAGTTCGGTCCCGAGGAGCTCGCCGTGGGGGTGCCGCTCGTGCTCGCCGAGCGTGTCGTGCTGCTGCTGCACCAGACGCTCTCCTCGGAGCCGGTGGCCCAGGACTCGCTGGGCATGGTGGGGCACGGGCCGGGCATGCGCCGGGTGCGCGAGGAGATCTCCCGCGTGGCCGACCTGAACGTGCCCGTGCTCATCCGCGGGGAGACGGGCTCGGGCAAGGAGCTGGTCGCCCGGGCCATCCACCAGCACAGCGCGCGCCGGGCCAAGCCCTTCGTCAGCGTCAACCTGGGGGCCATTCCCAAGGAGCTGGCCGCCGCCGAGTTGTTTGGCGCGAGGCGCGGCGCCTACACGGGGGCGACCCAGGATCGCGAGGGCTTCTTCCGGGCCGCCCATGGGGGCACGCTCTTCCTGGACGAGGTGGGCGAGGCGCAGCCCGAGGTCCAGGTGATGTTGCTGCGCGCCCTGGAGACGGGCGAGGTGTACCCGGTGGGCGGGCACGCGCCCGTGGCCGTCAACGTGCGGCTGATCACCGCCACGGACGCGGACCTGGAGGCGCGCATCCGCCAGGGCTCCTTCAAGGCGCCGCTGCTGCACCGGCTGGCGGGATTCGAGGTCCAGGTGCCTTCCCTGCGCGAGCGCCGCGAGGACATCGGCGTGCTCGTGTACCACTTCGCCCGGCAGGAGATGGAGTCGCTGGGGGAGGCCCATCTGCTGGAGTCCGCCGCCGCCCAGACCGAGCCCTGGCTCCCGTCCGCGCTGGCCGTCCGGCTCGTGCGCTTCTCCTGGCCCGGCAACGTGCGGCAGTTGCGCAACCTCACGCGCCAGCTCGTCATCGGCGGCCGGGGGCAGGGCGGGTTGAGGGCGAGCCCGCGCCTGGAGCAGGAGCTGGACTCCTCCGCCTCGTCCCGGCCCGCGCCTCCGGGCGGGTCCGAGGGGACGCGGCCCGCCGCGGAGTCCACGCCGCGCGAGCCCGTGGGTTCCCGGCGCAAGCCCTCCGACGTGACGGACGTGGAACTGGTGGAGGCCCTGCGCGCCAGCGCCTGGGACATCAAGGGCGCCGCCGAGCGGCTGGGCATCACCCGCCCCTCGCTCTACATGCTCATCGACAAGAGCCCCAGCCTGCGCACCGCGGGGGACCTGAGCGTGGAGGAGATCTCCACCTGCTTCCGCGAGTGCGGGGGCGACCTGGACGCGATGGTGCGGCGCCTCGAGGTGTCCAAGCGGGGGCTCCAGCGTCGCATCCGGGAGCTGGGCCTGGACGGCGACTGAGTTCAGCCCGTTCTCGTGGGGTGTCTGTGATTCATTTCCGCTGACATGCCAGTGACATGTCAGGCTGTGTCAGTGACATGTCCGTTCGAGCGGGCCTCCCTGGACTGTGCCTGGGACGCACTCGAGTTCTCCTGGTACGGTGTCTGCATTCCAGCGTGTATCCCCTCGAGGGCTGGAAGGAACAGAGACCGATACTCATGACCGTGCAGAACATCTCCATTGGTGCTACTCAGCCGACGTACGAGCCCCCGGCTCCCCCCCCCGCCAATCCCACGGCCGTCGCCATGCCCGAGCTCACGCCGGGCGAAACCGTGGTATTCGCCCTGGACCTGAAGCAGAGAACAGACACCGTCACGGTGACGCTCACCCCGAGCTGGCCCTTCGAGGAGAAGGCCTCCGATGCGAAGGTGAACGTCTTCTCCCTCGATGGCTCCAGTGAGAACACCGCCAGCAGGACGCTGACCGTCAAGTCCGACGCCTCTGGAAAATACCAGTTCACCGCGGTGCCCGTGCCCGAGAACAGGCCGAGCATCGGCGGCGAGAGCCCCGTACAGCCGGGAACGGTCTCCGGAGACCTGGATGTCACCCCACCGCAGCCGCCGCGCGAGCCGGACACCCGCTGAGCGTCGTGACGTGGGCCATTCCCGGGCTACTCAGCGCGCACCGCGCGGGGGGCCCATTCCGGGGAGAGATTGGGGTTGAGGGCGAGCGCCAGGTCCAACTCCTTCCGGGCCTCGCTCCCCCGCGCCTCGCGCTCCTGGGGGGAGTCGAGCCTCTTGGCGAACGTCAGCATCAGATGAGCCCGTACCGCATGGGCCTGGGCATGGTGGGGATGGGCGGCCAGCAGCTGATCCAACCGCCGCAGTCCCTCGCGCAGCACCGGGAGGGGGTCTGCTCCCGTGCGCGCCAGCCATGCCGCCCAGTCCTGGCTCAACAGCCCCGTGGCCAGCAGGGAGCTCTCCTGCCACTCGGGGTTCTCTTCGATGGCCTGTTGGAAGAAGCGCACGGCCTGCTCGAAGTCCGTGCCTCGCGCCTGTTCCCTCCGTGCGAGCCAACGGGCGCGCACCGCCTGGAGCTCGCCCTGGTAGTGCAGCGCGTAGCCCATCCGGGGATTGAGTTCGAGCGCTTGCTTCAATGCCTCTGACGCCCGGTCGATGGAGGGACCCGGATCCTTTCCCTGCTCCAGCGCCCAGACAGCCTGGGTGTGGTGGACCTTGGCCAGATTGGCCCGGAACTGGGCCTGCTTGGGAATGCGCTCGAGGGCATGGGCGTAGTGCTCCAGGGCCGCCTTGACGCTGGCGGAGGGGTCCTCGTCCCGCCGGAGCAGGTAGAGCGCCCGTTGCGCGTACACCTCGCCCAGGTTGTTGTAGGCGAAGCCCTGCTGGGGGGCCATGGTCCGCGCCTGCTCGAAGGCCGCCTGGGCCTCGTCGAGCAGGGGAAAGGCGTTGCCTCCCTTCTCCCAGGTCCGCTCCGCTCGTAACAGCAGCGCGCCGCCCAGGGCGTTGTGCAACTGGGCGAGCCTGGTGTTGATGGCCAGACCCTGGCGGTAGAGCGCGATGGCTCGTTCCAGTTGCTGATCTGGCTCGGTGTCGCCGTCGCGGTTGTACATCCGCCGCGCCCGCCATTCGTGCACCTGGGCCCCGTAGTAGTAGGGGACGGGATTGCCCGCATCGATGCTTCGCGCTCGCTCGAGCGCCTCGCTCGCCCGCTCCAGGTCGCCATCCGCGTCCAGGGCCCGGGCATGGGTGGCCCGCTTGAAGTACGCCGTCCCCAGATTGACCCAACCCTCCGGGCGTTTGGCGTCGAGCGTGGTGGCCGCGAGGAATGCCTGGATCGCCCGGTCCCGGGGGCCCAGGGACTCGCCTCCGCTCTGTTCCTCGTAGTCGGCCCAGACCTTGAAGACCTGGCCGAGTTCGACCTGGAACGTGTAGTCACGTCCCTTGGGCGTCACCCGCTCGAATGCGCCCACGGCCTGGCGCAGTTGCTCGCGGGGGTCCTCCCCATGCTCCTGCCGGTAGCGGGCCCACAGGCGCAGCAGGTGGCCGAGTGTCTCCTGGGCCTGGTTGTCCCCGGGCGAGAGCGAGAGGGCCGTGCGCGCGGCGGCGAGCCCTTCTTCCAACAGGGGCAACACCTCGCCGCCTTTCTGCATGCGGAACTCGGCCATCCGGAACAGGAAGAGCGCACGCTGTACCTGGGACTTGATGTCCTCCGGGTCGGCGGTGAGCGCGTGGGAGAGCGCCTCCATGCCCCGCTCCTCGTGCGGTTGGATCTCTCCCGGGCCGTAGAGTTGCAGGATCAGCGAGCCCAGGTGCAGTGACGCCAGGGCCCGGTGCACGGAGGGATCGCTCTCGCCAATGGTGGCGGCGGTGGTGTACGCCGCGAGGGCGGCCTCGAGGTCGGTCCGTGTTCCGGCGCGGTCGCCTTGGTTGCGCCGCTGGAAGGCTCGGGCCTGGAGGATGTCGCCGCGCAGCAGGGGCGCCTCGTGAAACCACGGGTGCGTGGTGCCCATGGTCTCCAGTTCCTTCAGCGCCTGCTCGTGCCGTCCCTCGTGGAAGGCCAGGAGCGCCGCCACGTAGTGAGGGGAGGGGGCCTCGGTCCCGTCGCTCTGCTTGAGATAGGCGAGGGCGGGGTCGCGGTAGCGCTGCTCGAGTTCCCGCCGGCGGGCCTCGCGCTGGGCGGCGTCCTTCATCCACTCCACTTCCTTCAGTTGTTCCTGGTAGAGCTGGCCCAGCGCGAGCGCGAGCGCATAGGCCACGCGCGCCTCGTGGTAGCCACCCTTCCAGGCGGACTCGAGCCGCGCGAGGGCGCCCTCGGTGTCTCCCAGCGCGAGCAGGGTGCGTCCCACGGCGTAGTGGCCCGGTGCCTCGGCCGCCGCGCCTCCCAGGCGGATGTCCTCCTCCAACGCCTTCATCCCCTCGCGCAGGGCGCGCCGGTCGGGGCGCGTGTCGTGAAGGGGCGAGAGCGCCGAGTAGCGTGCCTGGGCCTCGATGCGCTCCACGCGCTCGGTGAAGCGCTGGGCGAGGCGCTCGCGCAGGGCCACCTCGCGGCGGGTGAGCGCCGCCTGGCCCAGCGCCAGGAGCACGCCCGTGAGCGCCAGGGAGCCCAGGCCCACCACGAGCCGGTGCTTGCGCAGCTTCTTGCCCAACCGGTAGCCGGGCCCCGCGCGCCGCGCGTGCACGGGCTCTCCGGAGAGGAAGCGCTCCAGGTCCTCGGCGAGGGCGCGTGCCGAGTCGTAGCGCGCCGAGCGCTCCTTCTCCAGGCACTTGAGGACGATGGCCTCCACGTCCAGGGGGATGTCGGCCTCGTGCTGCCGCGGCGGGCGGGGCTCCTCGGTCTGGATGCGGCTGAGCAGCTCCAGGGCATTGCCCGCGGAGAAGGGGGGCACGCCCGTGAGCACCTGGTAGAGCGTGGCGCCCAGGCTGTAGACGTCCACCCGCCGGTCCAGCTTGCCCACCTCGCCCCGGGCCTGCTCGGGCGCCATGTAGTGCGGCGTGCCGAGCACGTCACCCGTGGCCGTGTGCTCCGCGTGCCAGTCGCGCGCGAGGCCGAAGTCCATGACATAGGGCTTGAGGCCCCCGTCCTCGGCGCGCTCGACGAGGATGTTGGAGGGCTTGATGTCGCGGTGGATGAGGCCGGCGCGGTGGGCGGCATGGACGCCCTCGGCCACGTCGCGCAGGACGAGCAGCTTCTGCTCCAGGGTGAGCTCGCGGGCGAGCTGGCCCAGGTGGCGCCCGTTCACGAACTGCATGGCGATGAACGCCCGGCCCTGAATCTCTCCCACCTCGTACATCTCGCACACGCGCTCGTGGTGGACGCGCGCCTGGGCACGTGCCTCGGACAGGAAGCGCTGGGCGAGGTCGGGCGCGCCATCGCGCACGAACTTGAGGGCCACGTTGCGGCGCAGCCGGGGATCATAGGCGAGGAAGACCTGGCCCATGCCGCCCTGGCCGAGGAAGCGCACCGCCTGGTAGCGGTCCCAGTTGGGCAGGGGGAACACGGGCTCGGAGGGCGAGGGCGAGTCAGGCGAGGAGGAGCCCGGCCGCTGGGTGGGAGGCGCCTCGACGGGGGTGTCCCGCTCACCCGTGTCGGGCGGCTCCTCCGTGCGCTCGCGCATCGAGGACAGGGTCTCCGGGGAGAGCAGGCCGCGCTCGAGCAGCAACTCCAGGGGGCTGCGCTCCAGGCGCAGCGCCTCCTCGCGCAGGGACTCCACCTGGTCGCGGGTGACGATGCCCTCGACCAGCGCGCAGTGGAGTTCTTCCTCGTATCGGGCCGAGTCCTGGCTTCGTGGGCTCACCCGCCGAGCATAGAGGGTGGGCCGAGCCCGGCGAAATGGGGGGCGTCTCAGAGGCGGCCGACGAGACCGAGCAGCACCCGGGGTGACACGTCCAGCGCCGTCGTGGTGACTCCCACGGTTCCCGTCACCACGAAGGCGGAGCCCACGCCCACTCCCGCGCCCACGTTCGCGTGCAATGCGCCCGGCTCCTCGCCGAGGGGCTTCAGGTAGTAGGCGTCGCCTTGCAACAGCAGTCGGTACCCGAGCGGATGGTCCGCGGCGAGTCCCACGAGGTAGTCGTCCGGTGCGTCCCGGGTCGCCCGATAGGCCACGTTGCCGTGCAGCCGTGTCTGGCCGAACTGCTTCGTCGCCAGCACCGAGGCCTCCGCGCTGATTCCCTCCTCACCCTGGGGGCCGAGCACCTCGCCGCGCAGCGCCAGTTGGGGCAGCACCCGCTGCTCCTCGACGAGCTGGCCCACGGCATGGACGCCCAACGTCCCCGTGGTGCCTTCCCGTGCGCCGGCGGGGTTGTGCACCTCCGCCCCTGCTCCCAGCTCCACCTTCCACGGCGTACCCACCCGGAGCTGGGGATGGAGGACGAAGCCCGCCTCGCCTTCCTTCGTCCGGTTGGCCACCGACACCTCGCCCAGCACCTGACGCTCCTCCAGGGGACTCGCGTTCTGCACCACCAGCGCGTCCGTGTTGCGCAGCAACTCCAGGGTCTCCTCCGGCCCGGTCGCCCCCAGGCTGGCCATCGTCAGCAGCACCATCAGCGGTTGCGGCATTCCGTCCTCCCCTCGCGCCGAACATGGGTCCCAGGGGGGCTTCCAGCAAGGCAGGGCCGCCATGCTCGGCTGCTCCTCGTGACTTCCGATTTCACGGAGCGTGAGCGCTTCCGGGCCCGTGACCCTCGACGGGCATGGTATTTTTCCAGGTCGCTCGGGGGGCTTCGCTTCATCGAGCGCACATCATGGACAACGACAAAACGGCTCCCTCCGCGCCCGGGTTGGACCTCGAGAGGCTCTCCCGGGGCACGGTCATCGCCGAGCGCTTCGCGATCGAGCACCTGGCGGGACGTGGCGGCATGGGCGTTGTCTACCGGGCCCAGGATGGAGTCTCGGGCCGGCCGGTGGCCCTCAAGTTGTTGCAGGCGCTCGGCTCTCCGGAGTCCGCCTTCCGCTTCAACCGCGAGGCCCTGCTGATGGAGGGGCTGCATCACCCGGGGCTCGTCGCCCACGTGGCCCATGGCGCCACCGAGCGCGGCCAGCCCTTCCTGGCGATGGAGTGGCTCGAGGGCGAGGAGCTCGCGCGGCGCCTGGCGCGTGAGCCGCTGAGCCTTCCGGACACGCTCGCCCTGCTGCGCCGGGCCGCCGAGGCCCTGGCCCATGCGCACCAGCAGGGCATCGTCCACCGCGATATCAAGCCCTCCAACCTCTTCCTGCGCGCGGGCCGCCCCGAGGACGTGGTGGTGCTGGACTTCGGCCTCGCGCGCTACGCGGTGCCCACGATCATGGGCGTGACGGGCTCGAGCACCGTCGTGGGTACTCCGGGGTACATGGCGCCGGAGCAGGCCTCCAGCCAGCCGGAGATTCCTCCCGCCGCGGATGTCTTCTCGCTGGGGTGCGTGCTGTACGAGTGCCTCACGGGCCAGCCGCCCTTCGCCGCGCCCCACTTCGCCGCCGCCCTGGCGAAGATCCTCTTCGCCGACCCCGCCCCCCTGCACGCGCTGCGTCCCGGACTGCCCATGGGCCTGCAGGTGCTGGTGGATCGCATGCTGGCCAAGGATCCCAAGCGGCGGCTGCCGGACGCATCCGCCCTGCTCGACGCCCTGACGACGTTGGAGTCCGTCCCGTCGTTGTCGCGGCCCCAGGCGGAGGAGGGCCCCGAGCGCGCCAGCCTGACCCAAGCCGCCCAGGAAGTCGTGAGCGTGCTGCTGGTGTCTTTTCCCCGCCCGGCGCACGGAGTGGAGCTCACCCATGACGTGGTGGCGCGCGACTCGCTGCGCGCCATGCTCGTGCCTCATGGCGCACAGGTGGAGCTGCTGGCGGATGGCTCGCTGGTGGTCACGCTGGCGCTGGAGCGGGGCACGGCCACGGACCAGGCGGCGCTGGCGGCGCGGTGCGCGCTGCGCTTCAAGGAGCGCTGGCCCGAGGCCGTGGTGGTGCTGGTCACGGGGCTGGGGGTGCTCCAGGAGCGGCGGCCGGTGGGCGCCGCGATGGAGCGGGCGGGCCGGTTGCTGCGGAGGATGAGCCGGGCGGACTCGTCCCGGGTGGCGATGGACGAGGTGACAGCGGGGCTGCTGGGCGCGGGCTTCCAACTGGAGCGCATGGACTCCGGCACCTTCGTGCTGCGAGGGGAGCAGTCGGGCGCGGATGCGTCTCGGCCCCTGCTGGGCAGGCCCACGCCATGCGTGGGCCGGGAGCGGGAGCTGGCCCTGCTGGAGCTCACCTTCAACGAGTGCGTGGAGGAGCCCACCGCGCGCGCGGTGCTGGTGACGGCGCCCGCGGGCGTGGGCAAGTCCCGGTTGCGCCACGAATTCCTGCGCCGCCTCGAGCAGCGGGAGTCTCCACCCCTGGTGCTGGTGGGGCGGGGCGATCCGATGAGCCGGGGCACGTCGTATGGCCTGCTGGGCATGGCGTTGCGGGGGCTGTGCGGCGTCGTGGACGCGCAGCCTCCGGAGGAGCAGCGCGC
Organism: Cystobacter fuscus DSM 2262; assembly: GCF_000335475.2. Taxonomy (NCBI): domain Bacteria; kingdom Pseudomonadati; phylum Myxococcota; class Myxococcia; order Myxococcales; family Archangiaceae; genus Cystobacter; species Cystobacter fuscus. The sequence continues at coordinate 349,555 of NZ_ANAH02000010.1, forward strand.
GCGCTTGTCCCAGCGCATCGCCCGGCACCTGCCACGCGCGCGGGAGCTGGGGACGGTGGAGTTCCTGGGGGAGCTGTGCGCCATCCCCTTCGACGAGCAGGCCCATCCCCACCTGCGCCCGGCGCGCAGCGATCCCCGGTTGATGAGCAGCCAGATGGGCCGTGCGCTGCAGTCCTTCCTGGAGGCCGAGTGCGCCCACCAGCCGGTGGTGCTGGTGTTGGAGGACCTGCACTGGAGCGACGCGTTGACGGTGCGCTACGTGGACGAGGCGCTGCGGGAGCTGGCCGAGCGGCCCTTCCTGGTGCTGGCGTTGGCGCGGCCCGAGGTGCGGGAGTTGTTTCCCCAACTGTGGGCCCGGCGTCTGCAGGAGGTGCCGCTACACGGCTTGAGCCGCAAGGCCGGCGAGCGGCTGGTGCGCGAGGTGCTCGGCGCCGGGGTGCCGGACGCCCTGGTGCGGCGCCTGGTGGAGCTGTCCGATGGCAACGCGCTCTTCCTGGAGGAACTCATCCGCATGGCGGACGAGGGACGCGGAACGGAGGCGCCGGAGACGGTGCTCGCGGTGCTCCAGTCGCGCCTGACGCGCATGGCGCCCGGAGCGCGTCAGGTGCTGATGGCGGCCAGCATCTTCGGCCGGTCCTTCTGGTCGGGCGGGGTGGCCGCGCTGCTGGGCCCCGCGATGGAGCGGGAGACGCTGGCGCTCCACCTGCGCGAGTTCGTGGCGCAGGAGCTCATCGAGCCGCGCTCCGACAGCCGCCTGCCCTCCGAGGACGAGTACCGCTTCCGCCACGCGCTCGTGCGGGACGCGGCCCATGGGTTGGTGCCCGAGGGCTATCTCCCCGAGGGTCACCGGCTGGCGGGCACCTGGCTGGAACAGATGGGCGAGGGGGATGCGCTGGTCCTCGCCACGCACCACCACCTGGGCCAGCAGCCCGAGCGGGCGCTCTTCTTCTACACACAGGCCGCCGAGCGGCTCTTCGATCTGTACGACCTGCCGGGGACGATGCGCTGCGTGGAGGCGGCGCTGGCGTGTGGCGCCGAGGGCGGCGAGTTCGTCCAACTGCGTGCGCTGCAATCCATGGTGGCCTTCTGGTCGGATGATCTCTCCAGGTCCCTGGCGCTCGGCGCGGAGGGGGTGGACGCGCTGGAGGCCGGCGGCCGGCTGTGGTGCTGGCTGGTGGGCGGACAGATCTTCGGTGCCACCTACCTGGGCCTGAATCCGGTGCGGGCGGCGCGCCTGAACGAGCAGCTCTGGCGCACCCGTCCGGACTCCAAGGCGGGCGGCGCCTACACCTGGGCCATCGCCTGTCGCGGGCTCTCGCTCGTCTTCTCCGGCGCGCGTGGGGAACTGGAGGACTGGCTTGGCCGGATGCGGCGGGAGGCCGGGGATGGAATCGCGCGAGGGTGGACGCACTACATGGATGGCTTCTTCCACCACCTCTTCGAGGCCGCGCCCTGGCGTGCCCTGCTCCTGGCCGAACAGGGCACGCGGGAGTTTCGCGAACTGGGCCTGGAGCGCGACGCGCTCATCCAGCAGACCTTGTCGGGGCTGACGCTGGGTGCGTTGGGGGATGTGAGCGGCGCCGTGGCGCGGATGCGCGAGGTGCTGGGGGCGGGCCGCGCGCTGGAGGCCCATCTCGCGGTGGGCGGGGCCCAGCAGTACATGACGCTGGTGCTGGTGCGCAGCCCGGACCCCGAGCACCTGCGGGAGGCCGAGGCCCTGGCGCGAGGGTGGGTGGACATCGAGGACGCCTACGCCTTCCGGCGGGGGATGGCGCACGCGGTGCTGGCCCAGGTGAGGGCGCGCGAGGGCCATCTGTCCGAGGCCGAGGTCCACGCCCGGCAGGCGTGTGCGCTGCTGACGACGTACCGGGCCGACGTCATCTACGCGCGCGGCATCCTCAGCGCCCTCCTGCTCGCTCGGGGCAACGCCCTGGAGGCGCGGGAGGTGGCGGCGCTCGGGATCCGGGAGTTGGAGGAGTCTCGCGGCCAGGGCGTGTACGCGGTGTCCATCCGTCTGGCATTGGCGGAGGCGTGCTTCGGATTGGGCGAGGGCGCGCGGGCGGAGGCCGCCCTGCGCGCGGCCCTGCGCTGCGTCTGGGTTCGCGCCCGGGACATTCCCGACGCGGACCTCCGTGAGCGCTTCCTGCTCCAGATCTCCGAGAATGCTCGCACGCTGGCGCTGGCCCGCGAGTGCTGGGGCGAGGACGGGCTCCGGGCGGAGCGGGCCGCCTGGGAGGAGGAGGTGGCGGGAACTGGACGGGTTTGATCGCCTGGGTGGGCTTCCGGGCGGGCGAGCCCCCGCCGTGCCCGTCCGCCGGCCGCTACCGCTCCTCCGCTCGCATGAGCATCCCTCTCTTCACGACAGGGGATGACAGGAGAGGCTTCATGCGGAAGACAGGAATGACGCGGCTGCTGCTCGGTGCGCTCGCCGGGGCGGCGATGCTCGCGGGATGCGATGACAACGGACGCTCCTGGGCGATGGTGGCCCCGGACGACTACATGTCTGTCCCGGGCCACCAGGCGAATGATCCTCGCAACCGAGGCTCCACCACCGGTCTGCCCCGGCACCTGCCCGAGGCCTCTCCGGAATCGCGCGACGCGGACGTGCCGGAAGGCTCGGCGTCGGGAGGCGCGGGCATCACCCGGGCGACGGCTCCGGCCGAGCCCCAGGGCAAGCAGAACGACGAGTGGTTGAAGCAGGACCTGCGGGTTGCCTATCCGCCTCCGCCCTTCGAGGCCCGGGTGGCCCAGGAACTGGGCACGGGCAAGCCGCTCAAGGCCAACGCCCAGGGCGTCTGGGTGCAGGGCATCTACGCGGTGGAGGTGGCCTCGGGGGTCACCCAGGCCGTGGCTCCCGAGAGCGCGGGCTACCAGCCGCAGCCACAGACGCCGGGCAACTTCTCGACGCCCAACAGCTCGCCCCGTCCCCACTGAGGGGCCGCCGTGCTCGGGCGGAGTCCGACATGGGACCTCGGGAAGGCCAGGCAGACGCGCGGGCGTCCGCCGGCCGCCCGTCCGGTGGCCTGGAATGAATCCGGTGCTCACTCTGGACGAAGGGGCACGAGGCCGTGGCGGAGCACGCGCACGGGATGAATCAACCACGAACGATTCCTGGAGACGACATGCGCAACAATGGCTTCAAGTGGATGGTGTGGGGAGTGCTGGCCTCGGCGGCGGCGGGAGTCGTGGGGTGCGCCAAGCTGCCGCAACAGGCGGGAAACGATTCCTACCAGCCGGGTTTCACGCGAGACCCCAAGGTGTCCCTCTACAACGGCACCATCCAGCAGATTCCCACCAGCATCGATCCCCGGACTCCGGACAAGCAGGGGACGCCCAATCGCACCCTGCTGATGGATGAGGGAGAGCGCGCCCTGCGCGGACAGCGTCAGTCCAAGAACGAGGAGATTGGAATGGGCGGCAGTGGCCCCTCTCCGCTCCCGGGCACGACGCCCTACCTGAACCTGGGCGCCACGGGCAGCGTGATCGCCCCGACCAACCAGATGCCCGCGGCGCAAAGCCTCCCATCGGGCAGCGACCAGCCCACGCCCATCTATCCGAGCGTCCAGCTCAAGAAGTGAATCCAACTCCGGTGGCGTGCCCGTGAAGTAGCCAGCGGGCTTCAGGTCCGGCGGGACGCCAGCATCACCTCGGTGGGATCCTTCCCGCTGAAGGAGCTGGCGAGCCCGTGGGCGAGCGCGCGGTGCTGCTCGTCGCCGAGCGTGGCGAGCCGATCCTCGGGGCCATGGGCGAAGCGCGACTCGAGCCGGGCCAGGCGGCGGTGGGCCTCGGCGATGCGCTCGCGGGGGACGCGGCCGGACTCCACCGCGCGCACCAGCGCCTCGATGGCGCGGCGCTGCACGTCCGCCTGGTGGCACACGAGGAACAGATCCACTCCGGCCAGCGTGCCCTGCACCGCGGCCTCCTCCACCGAGTAGTGGTCCGCGATGGCCTTCATCTCCAGGTCATCGCTCACCAGCACCCCGTCGAAGCCCAGCTCCTCGCGCAGCAGGCCGTTGAGCGCGCGGGGGCTCATGGTGGCGGGCACCTTCGGATCGAGCGCGTCGAAGAGCACGTGGGCCGTCATCAGGGACGCGAGCCCTGCCTGGGCGAAGGCGCGGAAGGGCACCAGCTCCACGCGGCGCAGGCGCTCCAGGTCATGCGGCAGCCGGGGCAGGGTGAGGTGGCTGTCCGTGGTGGTGTCGCCGTGTCCCGGGAAGTGCTTGCCGCACGAGGCCACGCCGCCGGCCTCGAGTCCCCGCGCCAGGGCCACGCCCAGGCGCGCCACCTCGTCCGGGTCCCGGCTGAAGCTGCGGTCGCCGATGACGGGGTTGGTGGGGTTGGTGTCCACGTCCAGCACGGGGGCGAAGTCCCAGTCGAAGCCCACCGCGCGCAGCTCGTGCGCGAGCAGCCGTCCCACGCGCTCGATGAGGGCGAGGTCCTGTCGCTGGCCCAGCTCGCGCATGGAGGGCAGGGTGGTGAAGGGCTCACCCCGGAGCCGCGCCACCCGGCCGCCCTCCTGGTCCACGGAGAGGATGAAGGGGCGGCCCGCGCGGGATTTGATCTCCCGGCACAGGGCGGCCGTCTCCTGGGCCGTGCCCACGTTGCGCTTGAAGAGGATGGCGCCGAAGAGGCCGTCGTCCATCAGCCTGGCGAAGTCGTCATCGATGCGGGGGCCGGGAAAGCCCACCATGAAGAGCCGGGCGCAGTCGCGGTAGAGGGCGTTGCTCATAGGGGCGGCACTGTCTCATGCCCCCAGGGCCCTGGGCAGGGGAGAACCCGCCACCTGTCCTCCGCTCGTCATGGCCCGTGGGAGGGCGGACAGGGGAGCGGGGACGGGTTCGATTCCCGTCGGGGACAACCTGGGAAGCCCAGCAATCTCAAGGGGTTGCTGGGCTTTTTCTTTTCGGGCCACGTCCGCCGACTCGGTGGGATGATGGGGCTCCCGCCGGTCGCGCCGTGCTCTCATGAAACACAAGCTCGTCGACTACTTCCGCCGCATCTCTCCTCTGTCGGACGAGGAAGCCCAGGCCATCCTGGACAGCATGGTGGTGAAGACCTGTCCGAAAGGCACGCACCTGCTCATGGCGGGCCAGGTCTGCACCGAGGCCTACTTCGTCCTCCAGGGCTGCGTCCGCCAGTACTACGTCGTCGACGGTGAGGAGCGGAGCAACGGGTTCTTCACCGAGGACGAATGGGTCCTCTCGATTCACAGCATGATGAACCAGACCCCGGCGGATCACTTCCTGGTCTGCGCGGAAGACACCACGATGGTGGCGGGCACCGGGCAACGCGAGGGGGACCTGTATCGACGCTTCCCTCGCTTCGAGAGCATCTCCCGGATGGTGATGCAGAGGGTCCTGGCGGACCAGCAGGAGCGGTTCGCATCCTATCTCACCGATACCCCGGAGCAGCGCTACCTCAAGCTCTCGAAGACGCGGCCGGACATCCTCCAGCGGATTCCCCAGTACCAGCTGGCCAGCTACATCGGCGTGAAGCCCGAGTCGCTGAGCCGGATCCGAAAGCGTATCGCCACGCGCGGCAAGCCGGCTACGCCGCGACGGAAGGTGTGATTGTCCGGAACCCCTTGGCGATGAGCCAGCCGCCGAGCAACAGCTCGAACAGGCCCCCGGGCCCGGAGAAGAGGACGCCCCACGGCAGCCCGAAGAGCTCGAGCACGGCCCCCAGCGCCAGAAGCCCGTAGCCCACCGCGCCCACCAGCGGGAGCAACGAGGGAAGAAGCCGGGCGCGGTACAGCGACAGGCAGAACGCCACGCTGCCGGTCCCCAGGATGATCATCGCGAGCTGGTACGCCCAGAAGTTCCCCTTCGAGAGAAGTTTGAACAGGGTCACCAGCTCCGGCGTCGTCTGCCCTCGCGCGGATTCTCCGAGCTGGAGGATGCACAGAAGGAACACCACTCCGACGATGAGGATCAGCGCCTCCATGACTCGCGTGCAGACGTACGCGACGGCGATGCTCGGGCTGCGCGCGCGGAGTATCGGAAAGAACAGCACGCCAATCCCGACGACGGTGATGGAGTTCAACAGGAGCAGCAGCGCGCCCCCGACGAACGGCGTCCTCTGATCGGCCACCAAGGCCAGGTGCTCCGGCTCCTGCAGGACGGAGGTGACGAGCGCGGTGCCGAGGCCGTAGGCGAAGAACGGAAGGAGAAAGAGAATTCCCAGGGAGCGGGAGTGCAGGCGGGTGGTGTTCATCGCGAGGGCTCCAGAACGTTCAGCGACGTTGTGGCCTCGAGAGTAGGGGGGGGCGCCCTCGCCCGCATTGATGAGGGTTAAGAAACCGGTTCTTTTCCCCACCTGCGCCGCCAGCGCGCTCGGCGCATGGGCGGAAGAGAGGCCTCCGCCTCCACGTCAGAGGCAGGCGAGCGGAGGCCGTGTCACGAGTCCTTCCGCCGGGAGGCGTGTGCCCCGCCGTCCAGCACCTCGGACAGGGTCGTGGCTTGGAGGGCCCGGTCGAACCAGCTGTCGAGCGTGTCCACGTCCGTGCAGTCGAGGATGCGCTGCCGGGCTGCTTCCTCCACGTGAATCCCCCGGAGGGCGAGAATCCGCAGGATGGACTCAGCACGCCCTCGGCTCAGCCCCCGTGCCAGACCCTCTTCCCTGCCTCGCACCAGCCCCTTCTCCAGCCCCTTCTCCAACCCCTGAGCCAGGCCCTGCTGACGTCCCTGCTCGATGAGTTCCTCGCCATAGCTCCGCATCAACTCCTCCGCGCGTTGCTCATCCAGCACTGAATGTAGCACCTGCCCCGTGGCGTCGTGGACGGCCTTGTCCCCGGTCCACAGCAGGTAACGGATGACCACCAGCAAGTGTTCGGCGCCCTCTGGAGCCGCCTGCACCTGGGCGAAGAGGCCCACCCACTCCGGCAGCTTGCGTGCCAGTTCCCCAGTACGTCCGTAGCGCAGCACCAACCACGCCAGCCGGGCCAGCGGAGGCCCGGGTCGTGCTTTCAACGCCTCTTCCCGTTCGGCGGTCAGGTCATCGAGCAGGTACTCGAAGCGTGGCACCCACGTTCGCCAGTGTGCCCGCTCCTCCTCTCTCTCCCCCGGCAGCTCGAACAGGTCCTCCACCCGCCGCGGCGCGGTCCAGGCCCCTTCCGGCCCGTGGTACATCACCAGCGGGAGGATGACCGGCAACTGTGGGCACTCCGGGTGCTCCTGACGCCAGCGCTCCACCTGGCGCACCACGTAGCGCAGCATCCTCAGCGCCATCCACCGGTTCACCGAGGACTGGTGCTCCAGCAGCACGTACAGCAGCAGCGAGCGGCCCGTGCGCAGGCGGGCGGTGAAGAGCAGGTCGCTCTCCGTCTCGCGCAGTTCCGGGTCCACCACGCTGCTGGGCTCCAGGCGCAGACTGGACCAGTCCACCGCGGAGACGACCTGGGCGGGCAGGACGGCACGTAGCTCGGCCTCGGCCCGCTCGGGGCGGCCAAAGGTATAGCGGGCGAAGAGGTCATGAGGTCCGGGCATGGCGCACGGTGCCCCAGCATGGAGCGGGCCAGTCGCACCCCGCGGGGAGTCAACAGGCCATGGACGTCCGCGTTCGCCCCCCTTCGTCCCGTCGGCGAGACGCCATTCTCCAGGGAGGGGCCTCCAGTTGGTCCGCCGGTCCGCCTGAGTCAGACGAATCGTCTTTACAAATCGTCTGACACCTTTTCAGGGACACCTTTTCAGGCCGTAAGCAGGGTCCGCTGTCACGGCCCGTGACTCGACAGACGGACGTTCTGGGTGCTTGGCTCGTGATGTTTCATTCTCAATCGCGAGCGAGCGTGCGTGTCATGTTTCACTTCCGCCCTGGATCGCCGTCATCCCGAAACAGTTGGAGACGCCGCGTACCGCTGATGGCGGTCCTCGCCCTCGTGGTCGTGGCCTGTGGTTCTGCCCCCGCGGACCTCGACGCCACCGTGGGCGTCCGGGCGTCGGGCCTGACGGCGCACCTGTCCACGGGCAGGACGAGCCATGCGTCGGCGTTGTTGTTCGATGGCAGGGTGCTCACCGTGGGCGGCCAGCACACCGGGGGGCTCCTCGACAGCGCCGAACTCTATGAGCCTTCCACGCGCACCTGGAGCCTGACAGGCTCACTCGCGCAGGCTCGAGCGTTGCACACGGCCACGGTGCTCCAGGATGGCAGGGTGCTCGTGGTGGGCGGCTATGGCACGGCTCCGCTCGCTGGCGCGCAGCTGTACAACCCGGCCACGGGCACCTGGGTCGCCACCGCGTCGCTCGCGCAGGCCCGCTACTCCCACACGGCGACGCTGCTCCCCAATGGCAAGGTGCTGGTGGTGGGAGGCTACAGCACGGCACCGCTCGCCACGGCACAGCTCCATGACCCGGCCACGGGCACCTGGGCGGCCACCGGCTCGCTCTCGCAGGCGCGCTACCTGCACACGGCGACGTTGTTGCCGGATGGCCGCGTGCTCGTGGCGGGCGGGACTGGCACGAGCGGTGTCCTCGCCACTGCCCAGGTCTATGACCCGGCCACGGGCACCTGGTCCACCACTGGCGCGCTCTCTCAGGTTCGTCACCAGCACACGGCGGAGTTGCTGCCAGATGGACGGGTCCTCCTCGTGGGAGGGAGGAACGCGAGCGCGTTTCTCGCCACCACCGAGATGTACGACCCGCCCTCTGGAACGTGGGCCCTCACGAACCCGCTCGTGGAGGCCCGCCGGAGTCACACGATGACGCGGTTGCTGGATGGCCGGGTGCTCGTGGTGGGAGGCGAGAACTCAGCCACCCCCTATCTCGCGGAGTCTGAGTATAGGAGGGAGCGAGGGACACGCCTGCCCAGGCCTCCCTCCCATGAGATGCGCGGCAGGAGCCTGGGCCTGTTGGTCGCGCCACGTCCTTCTTCCGTGGGGAACGCTCTCGGCGTTTGTCCGGGCTTTCCCTACTCCCTTGGAGGGATTGGTCGAGGGCGTGGGTTCGGCACGAAGTGTCTGACACCTTCTCGGGACACCTTCTCGGCCTGATCAGTCTCCGCCCGGGCTCCAGCCGCCGATGCTGCGGTAGATGCCGTCGCGCAGCTCGCGCACCTCGGCATTCAGCCGGGCCAGCCGGTCCATCGACATGCCGGAGGCCGAGAGCAGTCTTTCCCCCAGGCAGCCGGCTCGCGACCGCAAGGCACGGCTCTTCTCGGTGAGGGCGATCAGCACCTGCCGTTCGTCCTCGGGATTGCGTATCCGGCGCACCAGGCCCGCCGTCTCCAGACGCTTGAGCAGGGGCGTGAGCGTGCTGGACTCCAAGGCGAGGTGTTCCGCGATGCGGCCGACGCTCTGCTCGTCCGCGCTCCAGAGCACGTTCAGCACCAGGTACTGCGGGTAGGTGATCTCCAACGCGTCCAGCACCGGTTTGTAGGCGCGCTGAATCGCCAGGCTCGCGGAATAGATCGCGTAGCAGACCTGCTCGTCCAGGCTCGCCGGGCTCTCGACTTCGTCCATCTCGGCTCCTTCCCTTCCACCCCTACATCATCACTCCATTGTTCCGTTCTCGCACGAAATAATATCGCGATAACTTTCTGGTGGACGGCGGCTCTCGGTGGCTGTACCTATTTGCTTATCGCGATAACGAATTTGCCCCTCGCGAACAGGAGACAGAACCATGAACCGCACGCTTCGTACCCTCGTCTCGGCCGCCGCCTTGCTCGTGTCCGGCCTCGCCGCGGCCGCCCCAGCCGGCAACCCGGCCCCCATCAAGAACGTGGTCCTCGTCCACGGCGCCTTCGCGGACGGCTCCGGCTGGCGTGGCGTGTACGATGAGCTCACCGCTCGGGGCTACCGGGTCAGCATCGTCCAGAACCCGCTGACGTCGTTCGAGGACGACGTGGCCGCCACCCAGCGGGTCCTGAACCGTCAGGACGGGCCCACCATCCTGGTGGGACACTCCTACGGAGGCAGTGTCATCACCCAGGTGGGTGAAAACCCCAAGGTCGCGGGCCTCGTCTATGTCGCCGCCTTCGCGCCCGAGGTCGGCCAGTCCGCGCTGGATCAATACGCCGAGGTCCCCCCGCCGCCGAACTTCGTGCCCGAGGAGCAACCCGACGGCTTCGCCTTCCTGAAGGGCGAGACGTTCCGGGCCGGCTTCGCGGGCGACGTGAGCAAGAAGGACGCCGCCTTCCTGCGTGACGCCCAGGTTCCGATCGCCATGGCCGCACTCAAGGCCAAGGTCACGACCGCGGCGTGGAAGACCAAACCCAGCTGGTTCATCGTGGCGACCGAGGACGGAGCCATCGCGCCGGAGCTGCTGCGGCGGACCGCCAGGCGGATCGGAGCCCGGACGACCGAGGTGAAGGGCAGTCACGTGGTGTTCCTGACCCAGCCCAAGGCAGTCGCCAACGTGATCGACTCCGCGGCGCGCGGGGCGTCGTCCGAGACACGCTGAGCACTCGCGGGATCTCCGCGGTGTCTCTCCTTCTCGGGCTTCGCGCGGGTGCGTTGTGAGAGTTGCAAGGACGAGCTTCTCGTTGCCTTCTCGTGCAAGGGGCGAGGGGTGAGCCTGGCCCGCGGAACCGGGGCAGGCTCACTTCTCGGCTTCGGCCGAGAGCCGCATGAACCACGGCTCTCGGCTGGCCAGCCATGGCGAAAGCCGAGTCAGAGGATCTGGTACTGCACGACAATGTTGCCGAGATCGGTATTGGCAATCGTCGAGAAGGCGCCGTAGGTGAGGTCCAGACAAACCGGGGAGCGAAAGCCCCCGCGGTCATTGATGGTCACCGTGACCGACTTGCCCTGGTAGGTCACCTTCACCTGGGTACCAAATGGCAGGGAGTTGTGGGCGGCCTTGAGCGCCATGCGGTGGAAGGGCTCACCACTGGCGGTCGGCCATCCCTCGGGAATCTCGCCCTCCGCCCCGTACCAGGTCGCATTGCAAGTGGCGATGGGGCCGCCCTGCGGCAGGCCAGAGATCGTCAACTGCTCCCACGGGCCCTGCGCGGGGCCATACGCGGCCACCGTGCCGCCGCCGCCGTTCTCCGCGAGCACCCAATGGCCGGTCTCCGTCTGCAGGCCGACGATGTCGCCGTTGGAGATCACGCCGCTCCCGTTCTGCTTGACGATGCGGAACGTCTCCCAGGTGAGGCGATTCCAGGTGGCGGCGTTCAGCGTGGAGCCGCCCCCGTTCACGGCTTGGAAATACTGGCCGTTTCCCGCGCGAATGAAGATCGTGTCCCCACTCTCGAGCGCCCCGCCGTTGATGTCCTCGATCGTGAACTTCTCCCACTCCAACGCGGCCGTCGCCGTCGCGATGACCGCGCCGCCGCCATTGTCTTGAGCTCCAATATATTGGCCGCCGAGCACCGTTTTGAAACTCACGCCGGAGGTGAGCAACGCACTCGAGGAGGTCTCTGTTGCGTCGTCTTGGCCCTCAGACGAACCGCTCGCCGGGTCGCACGCGCTCATGAAGAGCAGGATTGCGCTCGCGGCATGAAGGAGAAGCCTTGAGTTTTTGCGATGGAGCATGGAGCCTGCCTTGATTGAAATAAGGTGGCGTCTTGCCACCCGGCTCTAGAGGCTCTTGCAGCGATATTCGGGTCACTCGAATCGACAGGGTGCGCCCTGAATCCCCCGAGTCGGTGTCAACGCACTTGAAATGCGGGACGAGACCTTCTCGGCGGCCTGGCCTTTGCCTGCTTCCTCGCGCGCACGGGTGGGGGGTCGTGGATATATGAGTTCCGTGACGACTCCTGGCACACCCGAATCTCCGCTCTCGCTCCTCTGCCGCGGCTGCGGTCTGTGCTGCGATGGCAGCCTCTTCAGCCACGTGGGGCTTGAGGCGGACGAGCTGGCGCGTCTGCGCGCCCTCGGTATTCCCACGCAGCAGCGGCGGAGTGGGAGGGAGGTGCTTGCGCAGCGGTGCCCAGCGCTCAAGGGTCGTGACTGCCAGATCTACAAAGATCGACCGTCGGGCTGCGCCGCGTACCAGTGCTTGCTCGCGGAGTCCCTCGTCGAGGACCGGGTCTCACTGGAGGATGCTCAGGCGGTGGTGCGCAAAGCGCAGCGGCTGATCGCCGACGGCCACGCCCGACGCTTCCTTCGACAGCGCTTCCGCGGACGCAAGGGCCTCGATTGATCGCCGCCGACGCTCGTAACGCTACGTCGGTGCCCGCATCCACCCCATTCCGGGCGGCACCGAGGCCTTCATCCTCGAGAGCATGGCCGAGGGGGTCGGCCTCGTGGATGACGCGGGAGTCTTCCTCTACACCAACCCGGCATGGGAGCGGATGTTCGGGTACGAGCGCGGCGAACTCACGGAGACGCGCCTCTCCCAGGCACTCCTCGGCCACTTGAGGGACCAGGGCAGATGGGCCGGAGAGCTCCAGTACGTCCGGAAGGATGGCCACCCCCTCACCGACCTACGCCCGGATGACGGCCATGGAGCCTGGTCTTCCTGCGCGAAAGCCTGGGAGTGCCTATTGCCTCCGGCGCCAGGGAACCCCTCAGCTACGGTTGGAACGTGGCCCTGCTGCTCTTCAACTGGTGCTGCTACGCCGCCTTGGGCTTCCTCGCCGGGCTGAAGCTGGGCGGCGTGCTCTGGAAGGAGCGGTAGTGCAGCGGGCCTGGTCCGCGGTGAAGTACACGTCTGTTTGTAGACGGGCCCCGCTTCCAGGATGAAGGTAGGCGAAGCCTTGCGCTTGCCCTTGTGCTCTGGATGGTGGATCAAGTGGACGACGTGGGGCTGAACAGCCCGGTCCTCCCGTGCTCGTTCAGTCATCCGGTGGGGTTGCTGAGGGGAAGGCTGGCCTCCGACTGGAGGGGGGCGCCAATCGATGCAGCCGGGGTCCACTCTTAGAGGGTGATCTCCACTGAAAGTGAGCGACGACTCGCCGGGTTGGACGTCTGCTTGTACGAGCAGATGGAGGAGGCCCTCGGCATCTACAGCCGGGAGGCCAGGGTGCTGTACCTCAACCCGGCGGCGGAGCGGATGATCGGCAGGCCGCGAGACGAAGTGCTCGGACAGATCTTCTGGGAGCTGTTCCCGAAGTCGGTGGATACCCCCCTCCAACGCGCCTTCCACCAGGTGGCGCTGACGGGCCAGCGCCAGCAGTTCGACGCCGGGTATGACGACGCCGACGGAAGCCACTGGTTCTCCCACCGCATCTACGCGAGTGGCGACGTCATCTACGTCATCGCGGTCGATATCACCGACAAGTGCAAGGCGCACGAGACACTCGAGCTGAACACTCGCATCCTCGAGAGCATGGCCGAGGGGGTCGGCCTCGTGGATGACGCGGGAGTCTTCCTCTACACCAACCCGGCATGGGAGCGGATGCTCGGGTACGAGCGCGGCGAACTCACGGAGACGCGCCTCTCCCAGGCACTCCTCGGCCACTTGAGGGACCAGGGCAGATGGGCGGGAGAGCTCCAGTACGTCCGGAAGGATGGCGCCCCCCTCACGACCTACGCCCGGATGACGGCCATGGAGCTCAGGGGCCGGAGCCATTACATCTGTGTTCAGGAAGACATCACGGAGCGCAAGCGCGACGAGGCCCGGCGGCGGCAACTCGCCAGGGAGGTGGAAGCCGCGCGGGCCGAGACGGAGTCCGAGCGTCGTCGCTTGTACCAGCTCTTCAACGATGCTCCCGCCGGCATCGCCCTGCTCCGGGGTCCCGATCACATCTACGCCCTGTCCAATCCGATCAACACCGAGCTGATCCACGACGAGCAGGTGCTGGGCAAGTCCGTCCGGGAGGTCCTGCTCGAGGCCGAGGAGCAGGGCTTCATCGCCGTCCTGGATCGCGTCTATTCGACGGGCGAGACCTTCATCAACAAGGGGGGATTGGGGCACTTCCGACAGCCGGACGGCACCATGAAGCCGGAGTATCTCGACATCATCGTTCAACCGACGCGCGACGCTTCCGGCCAGATCGATGGCACCGCGGTGTTCATCTTCAAGGTGACGGAGCAGGTGCTGGCCCTTCAGAGGCTGGAGGTGCTGGCCGAGCAGCTGCACCACGGTGAGGAACGGCTCCGCACCCTGGTGGAGGCCAGCTCCGTCATCCTCTGGTCGACCGATGCGGGGGGAAGGTGCGTGGAGGACTCCGCCTCGTGGCGGGCCTACACGGGCCAGACGCTCGAGCAATGGCTGAGTCCGTGGGGGTGGCTGGAGGTCGTCCACCCCGAGGATCGCGACAGGGCGTTCAGGGCCTGGAGCGACGCCTTCACCCATGGGTCCGAATACAACATCGAGTTCCGGCTGCACCGCGCCGGCGGCGACTACCGCCATGTCCAGTCGCGCGCCGTCCTCCTCCGTCAGCCCGATGGTGCCCCCCGGGAGTGGTTCGGTGCCATCACCGACATCCACCAGCGCAAGCAGGGCGAGCTCCAGCTCCGACAGTCCATCCAGATGAGGGATGAGTTCCTGTCCGTGGCCAGCCACGAGCTGCGCACTCCCCTCACTCCGCTCAGCCTCCTGCTCCAGGGGTTCCTGCGCGCGGCCAGTACCCAGCCGGACACGCCCTTCACCCAGCTCGTCACCCGCGGCGCCGAGGCCGGACGCCGGCAGATCCAACGGCTGGTTCGGCTGGTGGGCGATCTGCTGGACGTGTCCCGGATCTCCGAGGGCCGGCTCCAACCGAGGCGCGAGGAGATGGACCTGGTGGCGCTCGCCCAGGAGGTGGTGTCCCGGTTCGAGCTCCAGGCCACGACGGCGGGCTGCCAGTTGCTGCTACACGCGCCGGGGCCGGTGGTGGGCTGGTGGGATCGGCTGAGGTTGGAGCAGGTGGTGGTGAACCTGGTGGACAACGCGCTCAAGTACGGCCCTGGCAGGCCCGTGTGCATCCGCGTCGACCGCCTCGAGGACAAGGCCGTACTGCACGTGACGGACGAGGGGATGGGCATTCCGCCCGAACACCAGTCCCGCATCTTCGAGCGCTTCGAGCGTGCCGTATCGGAGCGGCACTACGGAGGGCTGGGGCTCGGGCTCTTCATCAGCCAGCAGATCGTCCGGGCCCACGGAGGCCGCATCCGGGTGGAGAGCACGCCCGGGGTCCGGACGACGTTCACGGCGGAACTGCCGCTCGAACCCTGACTCCGCCGCTCAGAAGGTTGAGGCGCTGCTCAGCAGGTGTGCTTGATCTGACCGGTGTCGCAGTTCAGCTTGCGGTGGCAGATCTGACAGGCCGGGTCGGTGCTCGCCGGATCCTGGTAACAGCTCCAGAGCGACGGGTCGGTTCCGGTAGAGGAACAGGACGCATCACCGACGTCGAAGTAGCCAAACGTGATGACGAACTTGCTGCAGCGGTCCGCGCCGCTGAAGAAGTGGCCGTTGATGATCGCCGGAGTGTTGTAGCAGGCCTCCGTCGAGGACTGGCCCTCGGGGACACCGGTCAGCCAGCCGGTGTGGGTGCGAAACCCGTCGCACTTGCAGTCCTCCGAGGGCGCAATGGTGTACCAGTAGGGGTCGGCGCTCGCGGTGGTCGCCGACAGGGTCAAGGCCAGAACCGCACTGAAGAATGTCTTGCTCATCAGGTTCTCCGGGTGGGTGTTTCGCAAGGCCAGGGGCCCGGCCTCGTGGTGCGCGGGACGGTACAGCGGGGCACGTGCGTGCCTCTCGACCCTTCCGTGAAACGCTCCGCCGGTGCCGTGAGCCGGCCTTTCCTGTCCGGAGAATGCCCCGCTGAGGTACCTCTTCGGTACTACTCGGTCTTCATTCCCGTATCGATCTCGGCGCAGTACTCCTTGTAGGCCTTCTGGGCCAGGGCATCGCCGAACTCCGCGTCCAGCCTCAGGCTCAAGGTGTGGATCTGGATCGCCTCGAATTTGCCGCTGCCCGTCACGGGACGGAAGACATAGGTCTCCCAGTCCACTGCGCTCGGCGTGGTCCACCGCGTGTTGGAGATGGACCCCGTGTACTCGAGCGAGAGATTCACCACTACCAGTGGTGTGCTGACGGACGACGCCACCTTCTTCATCGCGGGCAGCCCACTCTCCGCGCTCAGGATGATCTCCCCGAACTCGCGCACCTGCGTTTCGTGGTACCGCCAGAGGCCGCTCTGCTGCCACTGGCTCCACTGGGGGACGATGTTCTCCGCGTCGTCCGGTCCACCAATTTCCAGCGCCATGACGTGCCCACGATCCAATGGCTTGTTCAGCAGATCCAGCGTGGACACCGGCTTGGGCGCACGTCCCCGGTCCCCTGTCGTCATCGGAACCGACACACCCACCACTCGTACGGGGCGCACCATGGTCTGCTCTTCGCCCTGATGGAGCCGCTTGAGCTGCCGCTTTCCCATGTCCAGCCGGTTCGCGCTGTCGATCTCCTTGCTCTCAAGCAGGATGATCACCGGAGGAATCCCCAGCGCCGTGCGTTTCGTCCCGCCCACCAGCTCATCGCACGCCGCGTAGTTCCCCCAGTGGGTGGGGATGCTGAGCTCGTCGACCATGGCCTTTCCGAGCCGTGTGTAGCGGTCTTTCAGCAGGCCACTCTCGGGCATGGCGTCCTCGAACAGCTTCTTCAGATCCGTGTATCTCTGACTCGCCATCGCATGTGCTCCTGATGAGGGGGCCACGAGTCTACGTTGGCAGCACGTCGAGCCGCATCTCCGCCGTGTCTCTCATGGGAGGGCCTCGCCTGCGTCGGCCCCGGTAGGGCACACGTCCTTTGGAGAGCCCTCGAGGCGGCAGTACTTGGCCAGGGTCTCACAGTACTTGCTCATCCCCTGGGCACAGGCTTCGCCCCAGCGCCGGGCGAGGACCCTCATGTCCTGGTCCGTCTCCGCGACCTCACGCTGCTCGGGTGAGAGTTCCTGCCATTGAGCCGCGTTGAGCGCCTGGAGCGCCTTGGCCCGCTGCCGGAGCCGGGCTACGGCCCCCACGTCCCCGAGCCCCTCGGCGATGTCCGCGGCGAGGGTGCAGTACTTGGGGGGGATGCCCTGGGGCGACAGCATCTGCTCGCAGATGCGCTCCAGACAGGGCCGGACGGCGGTGTAGAAGCCCAGCTCGGTGCTGGGACTCCAGGGGCGCTCGGACCAGGGCACGGCGACCTCGGGACAGGCCAGCCGGTAGGAGCGGGTGACCGTCGCCATTCCGGGCTCGCCCCTGATGAGCGGCAGGACCTCCTGGCACAGCGGCGAGGACTTGACGAGCGAGGAGGCTTCGCCCGCGTCGACGCCGGCCGGGGGCTCGCACATCCGGCTCATGCACTCCATGCTGATGAGTTGCGCGGCCAGCTGGGAGGGCCGCTCGGCCTGGCCCCAGCTGATGGCGGCGAAGCGCGGGCAGAGCTGCTCCAACTGGGCCCGGAACTGCTCCTTCGACACGCCTGGGGTCTCCAAGGGGGCCTGGCCCTGGGCGTCATCGGAGGGCTGCTGGAAGGGTTGGCGCGAGGGAGGTCGGGAGGCCCACACGCCGAGCCCGATCAGCACCACGGTTCCGCCTACCAGGAGCAGCCAGAGCCACCAGGAGGAGCGCTGCTCCGGGGCTGGAGGGGGCGGCTTCCTGCCTCCAGTGCGCGACTTGGACCGGGCGGCGAGCGCCAGGGGCAGCAGCAACACCAGGGTGGACTGCCATGAAGCAGGGTCAGCCGGGAACGAAATCATGGCGGGAGTGTATGCCCTGGAGCTGGACATGTGTCCGGGATAGAAGGTGCGGAACCTCCCTCCCTCGAGCTTCGAGATGAGTCCTCCTTCCTCACGTCGGTTGGCCTCGCTCGATTGGATGAGGGGACTGGTGATGGTGTTGATGACGCTCGACCACGCCTCGGGTGCCTTCAACGCGGGGCGGGTCGCCGCGGATGGCGTGTCACGCTGGAAGGTGGGTTCGGCGCTCCCGGCCGAGCAGTTCCTGACGCGCTGGGTGACGCACCTGTGCGCGCCCACCTTCGTCTTCCTGGCGGGGACCGCGCTGGCGCTGTCCCTCCACCGGCGTCTGGCGGAAGGGGAGTCTCCTCGTGGCCTGGACGGCTTTCACCTCCGGCGAGGCCTGTTCATCGCCTTGTTGGATCCGCTGTGGATGTCCTGGATCCTCCTGGCGTGGGGGCGATGGCTTCTCCAGGTGATGTACGTGTTGGGCGTGGGGACGATGTGCATGGTCGCGTTGCGCCGACTGAGCGCGCGGACCCTGGTGGGGCTGGGTCTGCTCCTGATCGCGGGCAACGAATGGATTTCGGGAGTGCTGACCCACGGGGGCTCGCCCTCGGTGCCGGTGGCCCTGTTGTTCAACGTGGGGTACTTCGAGCAGAACCATTTCATCATCGGCTATCCCCTGGTGCCCTGGCTGGGCATGATGTGCCTGGGGTATGCCTTCGGGCGCCGTCTGCTCGCCTCTCGCGCGGGAGTCGCGAGACTGTTGGGGGCGTCCGGCGTGGCATCGCTCGGGCTGTTCCTGCTGGTGCGAGGGCTGAATGGTTATGGCAATGAAAGGCTCTACCGCGAGGGGGATGCCTTGTTGCAGTGGCTGCACGTGAGCAAATACCCCCCGAGCCTGGCCTACGCCGCGCTGGAACTGGGTTTGATGGCGCTGCTGTTGGCGGGATTCTGGTGGGTGCAGGAGCGCTGGGGCGAGGTGAAGGTGCTCGCGCCACTGCGGCTGCTGGGGCAGACGGCGTTGTTCTTCTACCTGCTCCATGTCCATCTGTTGTACGGCGCGGCGATTTTGCTGGGGGTCAAGAAGCAACTCGGACTGGGCGCGACCTACGGGGCGGCAATGGCGGCCCTGGGGGTGTTGTCCGTGGCCTGCGCGGGATACCGGCGCTACAAGGCGGCCCATCCCCAGGGGTGGACACGGTACGTGTGAGGCGCCGGCAAAAGATGTCAGGAGGCTGGGCACGGTGAGCTGACAACGAGGGCCCGGCTCTCCAGGGAGGAGCGCCGGGCCCGGGGTGTTACGGGGTGACAGTGAATGCAGTGGGTTGCGTGTCGGTGATGCCCTGCACCCGCGTCGGGGAGGTAGTCCCTCCACCCGGGGTGAGTGTTTTGTGGGTCCTTCCCCTGCCGCTGGTGGCCGTGCTCGCGGGAGGGCTGTGGCTGTCAACCCAACTGCGACGCGCGGGATGGGCCCTGCTGGTGTTGGGCCTGCTCTCGTTCCTGGGTGTCGTGCTGCTCGATCAACTCGACATCCTGGTGGAATATGAGTCCTGGCTGGAGCGCGGCATGCCGGATCGCCCCTTCTGATGCTGGAATTGTCGAACTCGAGGAGGGGAGGGGGCTGACACCTCTCAGGGGTGTTTCGCAAGGCCGGAGGCCCGGCCTCGTGGTGCGCGGCATGCTAACATGTCACTGACACGTCATTGATATGACAACCGAGCATGGATGGCAGAGGGCCTCGCCTCTCCCCAGAACGCGGCAGCGGCCAGCACCTCAGGCATGGCGCGTGCATGCTCCGAGATACGTGCTCTCAGGCCGGGCAGGCTTACATGCAGGACAGCCCAGAGCATCAATGCTTCAAATGACCGTGGAGATGATGTCATGGAACCGACGAGTTTGATCAGTGGTCTCGAGGCGGTTGTCAAGGCGGTGGGTTTCATCGTGGAGCACAGCAAAAACGGCAGCCCACTGTATAAAAAGATATACAAAGATTCCGTACTGACCTTCCAGGGGACAGACACGAGGGGTGGGCTCTCTCCCGAATACTCCGAGTGGTACTGGATCCCTGAGAATCTGGAGAAGGATTCGAAAAAATTCATCTTTCGGGATATCTACTTCTACCTGCCGACCCAACAGAATTCGAAACAAGTGAATTGGCTGCAGAGTATCTTGAGTAAGGACACGATTACGCTGCAAGACTTTTCGAACTGGTTCGAACTGCTGGAAGATGCGTCCGATGTCCTTTTCAGGAACGTGCATTTGTTCGAAAAAGTCGCGGAATCGAGGCGCTTTTCCATCCAGCCAGGCACACTGACACCTTATCTCCATAAGCATGCCTATGTCGTGCTGTTCGACAATGGGCAGAAAATATCCAACGCTGGGATGGAGAAGGTAAGAGAACTCGGGAATGCGGGTTTGTTGGCAAGTCTTGCCGCTGCTCCAGGATCGCCGAGCTTCCTGCACGCGCCGAATGGCGACTTCTCGAAGGCGCACCCGGACACGATCATCAACTACACCACCTGGGATGGCTCGAACTGGACCGCCAGGTTCGACGGCACTCGTTTCGTTCATGCGCCGAACGGCGACTGGTCAAAGTCGAAGGCCGACACCATCATGAATTACGTCAGCGTGGACGGCGGCAAATGGACTGTGCGGCTGGAGCAGCGTAATTTCCTTCACGCGCCCCAGGGAGACTTCGCGCGTGCCCATTCGAGCGACATCATCACCTACAAGGCCTGGGGTGGCTCGAACTGGACCGCTCGCCTGGTCTGGTGACGCTGCGTCCCGCTGCGCAGTCCAGAGGAGCGCTGGCGTGCGTCCTGGCCCAGCATCAACGGTGTGACGTACCGCCCTGGCCTCCTCGGAACCTTCCAGCTCACGAAGAGGCCAGGACGATGTCCGGCGGGGGAGACTCCGTCAGAGGTGGCTGCTCAGCGCGCTCATCTGGGGCTTGTCCACACCGCTCGTCGGCTCGAGCGAGAAGAAGTAGCTGCCCCACCAGGGTCCACCGGCCCAGTACGTCCACCCGAGGTAGACATCCGAGTTCGCCTCGAGGTGGTCCATGATGTTGTCGAGGGCGCTCAGGCAGACCGAGTCCGTTCCACTGGCCACTTCTCCCAGGAAGCCCTTCTTGCCATTCGCGCGCAGCCAGTTCGTGAAGGTCTGCATCCGCTGCGCGCCGATGGTCGCGCTCACACAGGAGGCCTGGGTGCCCGAGGAGTCGCTGTCCAGGTACTGGTGGACCTCGAAGGCGTAGTTGTTGCGGGGATCCTTGACCTGCAGCATCACCGTGGCGTTGGGCGTGCCGTACCAGTTGCTCGCCCACGAATGAGCACCGGTCCACGCGTTGCCCGGCACGAGGATGAGCTGGGTGGCCCCGGTGTTGCGGATGGCCTGGATGGCGGCGTTGGCCGCCCCCAGCCACTGCTCCGTGGGCATGCTGTGGGGCTCGTTCATGAGGCCGAAGATGACCTTCGTGTTGCCCTTGAACTCGTTGGCCAGGCGCGTCCAGAAGTCGGCGAAATCCGCGTTGGGGACAGCCGAGCCGATGAGGGCACCGTTGTAGCGAGCGTAGTTGTGCGGATCCAGGATGACGGTCGCGCCCTTGCCGGTGAGCCGGTTCACCGTCGTCTTCAGCCGGCTCAACTCCGTGGCGTCGAACGCGGCATTCCGCGTCCGCTGCAGTCGCTCCCACATGAAAGGCAGGCGGAACGTCGTCATGCCCTTGGTGAGGTAGTAATCCGCTGTGGTGTAGTTCGCGTAGGAGGGATCCGGGTAGACATAGTCCTTGCCGTGCGTGCCCGGAATCGCCGAGCCGAACTCGGCACCCGCGAGGTTGATCCCGCGGTAGGGCAGGGGTCCGGCCAGCGTGGCCTCATTCGCGCGGGCCTCCGGCTCCTGGGTCACGGACTGCTCCTCGAGCGGTCCACCACAACCCCAGAGAAACGCCCCCAGGGTGAGCCAGCCCAGCATTCGGGTGTTCTTCATATGTGGTTTTGCCTCCAACTTGTGGGATGGGCAATGTGTGCTCAATCTCAAATGAGGTCAAGCAAATTAGGTAAATCAGTACTAAACGGCTCATGGCTGCTTGGATGCCTGAGGAGGGGGGAGCCGTCCTGGGCCCCCGAGATGCGCGAGCACCGCGTCCGCGACCTGTCCTGGGGTTTCCCGAGCGGCGAAGTGACCGATCCCGTCGAGCAGGCGGGCTTCTCCCCGGGCACCTCGTGAATGCGCCCGGGGAGTGCTCACCGTGTTCGTCTGTCTTGAAGACTAGTTGCAGGAGTACGTATAGCTACCTGGCGTGCTCCAGGTTCCATCCGGGTTGATCTGCCGCACGGTGTAGCCGCTGGCCGGGTAGGTCGTGCCCCAGCAGTCCCGGGCGCGTACGTCGTTGCGGACGGCGCTGGACAGATCCCAATTGCCCTGGCGGCGCAGCTTCTCGTAGAGGGCGACGCGGTCCACGGCCTCGCGCCACGTGGAGTCGTTGTAGAGCACGTCCCGGCGCTTCTCGAGGAACTTCTGAAGGAAGGCGCTCTCGGTGATGCCATTGCGGCCAATCGCGGGCGCGGTCTGGCTGGTATTGCCCAGGGCGTTGTTGGCCGCCCGGATGAACTCCCCGAGCGTGCCGTGGTTGATGTACGCGTCGTAGAAGGCGGCCTTGGACAGCGCCGTGGTGAGGCCCCACTTCTTGGCCTCGTTCATCGCGGGCGTGAAGTACAGCCGCTCGCTCACCTGATCCTGGCAGCTCTTGAAGTCCGCCCGGGTGGTGGTGTTGTTGTAGCTCGCGCCCCAATCACTCCGCCAGTTGCCGATGACATCCAGCTCGGACGTCGATGCCTGACTCTCGCCGGTCGACAGGAAGCGATTGTTGATGGTGGTCAGCCCCGGCATGTACTTGGCCAGGAGGTTGCCATTGCTCGCGCTGCGCAGGGCCTGGTAGCACTGGACGACCTGGATCGCGTCGCCCGTGCCCGTGCAGAAGCCCGCGCGCCCGCTCGTGTAGCCCCGGCCGTCGCCGATGTTCTCGGAGTACGCGTAGTCGAGCGCCGGGGTGTCGTTCTCCCAGATGCTGGTGATGGCCTCGGCCACCTTCTTCTGGTTGGCCGTCACTCCCGTGCCGCCGTCGCTGCCGGTGCCACCATCCGTCCCCGTGCCGCCATCGCTGCCGGTGCCGCCGTCGGTGCCCGTGCCGCCGTCGGTGCCGGTGCCACCGCAGCTCGGGTCGCTGATCTGCACGTTGCCCGCGGTGAACGAGGTGGAGGAGGTGGTGGAGTAGTAGAACGTGTAGGACGCGTTCACCCCCACCGTCAGCCCCGACGTGCGGGAGTAGGTGCACGTCGTGCCGCTCTGGGTGTGCGTCCAGCCGGCCTCGTCGTGGTCACACGTCACGCCGCTGGGGACCGTGAAGGCGATCCGCGGGCTCGTCATGGCGCTCGTGCCCGTGTTCTTGAAGATGATCGTCCCCCAGTAGTCCGGGCCGTCGTAGGTGTTCGTGGTGATGGAGTACGAACAGGCCGCGAGCTCCTGGCCCAGTTCTCCTGCCGCCTCCGCGAAGTCCTCGCCCGTCCCGCCGCAGGCGGCGAGCGAGGCGGCCAGTCCCATGAGGGCCAGGTGACGGCCTCCCGTACGCGGTGTTCCATGTCGATGAGCGTTCATGCTTGGCGTTCCTTTCCTGCCGCGGTGGCCTCCTTGGGGTGGAAGGCACGTTCCGGGCGGGGAGCCCGGACGCGGGGAACGCCATGTAAACATGGTTTACTTGGTTTGAGCGAAGAGAGTTCTACCTGGCGTGAAGTCCGGAGCTACTTCCGCAGCAGGGTGCCCTCGAGGAAGAAGGCGATCGCGGCGGCGACGATGAGCCATGTCCACAGGGGCACGGGAGGACGCTCGGCGTCCGAGCTCGAGGCCTTCACGGTCTCCTCGCCGAAGTGGGCGGCGAGCGTGTCCTGGGGCAGCCGGGACAGGTCGCTCTCGGCGGGGTCGAGCGTGGAGGCGAAGGCGAGCGCGGGCACGGGCTTGCCGTCCGCGCCCAGCACGGAGAAGGTTCCGGGTTGCTCGATGGGGCCCACCACCACGGTGCCATCGGGCTGCGGCTTGAAGGGCACGTCCTGGCCCTCGGGCGCCTTCACCGCGGACACCGTCTGGGTGCCCTCGGGACGCAGGGCGAGCGTCTCGCCCACGCGCACGCGCTGCTCCTCGCGCTCCTCCAGCGAGCCGGTGAGGTACGCGGCGAAGCGCTGCATGAGGGGCAGGAAGCTCGTGCGGATGGGGAAGTCGGTCCAGTCCCGGTCCACGGTGCTGGTGAAGAGCGCCACGCGGCCCTTGCCCCGCCGCGCCACCGCCACCGAGGGGGCTCCATCCTGGTACGCCGCCAGCACCTGGTTGGTGCCGTCCGTCGCCCCGCTGCCCTCGGCCTCCAGCAGCATGTACCGGTAGAAGTGCGCCCCGGTGAGTCCTTCCTCCGCGCGGCCGGTGAAGGGCGCGAAGAGCGGGTGCTCGGTGGTCACCTGCGCGAGCTTCTCCGCCTTGTCCTCGGCGGAGGGGTCGTCGCGCTCCACGCTCGTGCGCACCAGCCGCAGCGGGCGGGGCAGGAGCGCGCCCAGGCGCGTGTTGTACGCCTCCGGGTCCACGTGGTCGCCCATGCTCACGAACAGCCCGCCGCCGTTCTCCACGAAGGTGCGCAGCTTCGCCGCCTCCGCCTGGTCCGGCGCCGTCACGTTCAACAGCAGCACCAGGTCATACGGGGTGAGGTCCTCGCGCCAGCCGGCCTCGGCGTCGCGCACCACCGCCTGCACGGGCGAGCCCGGCGCCGACAGCGCCGCTTCCACGAAGAAGGCCTCGTCCCGGTAGCGCGTGGCGTTGGGTGCCCCGTTCACCACCAGGGCCTTCAAGGGCCGGGGCACCGCGAGCACGAAGGCCCGCCGGTCATCCTCGGCCAGCGCGTCGGGCGTGAGCGTGCCCTCGCCGGAGAGTGTGCCGCCCTGGGTGAAGCGCACCGTGAGCGACTTCTGCGCCGTGCCATGGGCGGGCACGTCCACGAAGCCCTTGCCCAGCGTGGTGTCCCCCACGCGCACCGCCGCCTCCAGGTCCTTGAGGGGCGCGTCCCCGTGGTTCTTCACCGTGAAGGTGAACTGGAAGGCGCGGGGGCCGGCCTGCAGCGCGGGCTCCACCTTCAGGTCCACCAGCGCGTGGTTGGGCAGGGCGTCCCGGCCCGCGTCGCGCAGCACGACCTCGGGCCGTACCGACTCACCCGTGGGCCCCTTCACCGTGGGCGCCGGGGACTCGAGCCGCAGCGAGCCCGCCGTCAGGTCCGACACCACTACGAGGCGCTTGCCCGCCAGCGGGCTCTCCTCCAGCGAGCGCGCCGCCAGGTCCAGGCAGCGCGACAGGTCCGCCGCGGCGTACGTGGGCCGGGCCTCGTCGATGAGCTGCCGCAGCCGGCCTCTATCGAAGGCCGGGGCCCCGGGCGCCTCGGGCGCGTGCGTGCACACCAGCACCGTCGCGGGCTCCTCGGGGCGCAGGTCCGCCAGCGCGTCGCGCGCCTCGTCCCGGGCGCGCTCGAAGAGCGAGGTGCCATCCGACCAGCGCATGGAGAGCGACGCGTCCAGCACGATGGCCGTGGCCGCCGGGCCCTTCACCGTCACGGCCGCGTCCGCGTCCCGCCGGAACTCCGGCATGGCGAGCGCGATGGGCAGGGCGAGCAGGATGAGGGTGCGCAGGGTGTAGAGCAGCAGCCGCTTGAGCTTGAGCCGGCTCGCGGTGCGCTTCTGGCTGCGCAGCACGAAGGCCATGGGCCCGAAGGGGTGGGGCCGGGGCCGGCGCCGATCGAAGAGGTGCACGAGCAGCGGGATGAGCGCCGCCAGCGCGCCGAGCAGCATCCAGGGGTGAGCGAAGGTCAACGCCGCCTCCCGCGCTTGCCCAGGAAGCGCAGCAACACTTCGTCCAGCCGCTCGTCGGTGCGCACCAGCTCGTAGTCCACGTCCGCCTCCGCGCAGGCCACCTTCACCCCGTCGAGGAACGCGCCGAACTCCTCCAGGTAGCTCTCCTTGATTTCGCGGGGGTTCACCTCGACGCGGCCCTCGCCCTCCATGTCGAGGAAGAGCGTGGGGTCATCGAAGGGGAACGTCAGCTCGGCGGGGTCCACCAGGTGGAACACCGCCACGTCGTTCTTGCGCTGGCGCAGCGCCAGTATCCGCTTGAGCGCCGTGGGGTCCTCGTCGAGGAAGTCCGAGAGGATGACGACGGAGGAGCGGCGCGGGAGCACCTCGGCCAGGTGGTCCGCGGCGGATACGAGCTGGGTGCCGCCCTTGGCGGTGGCCTCCTCCAGGGCATCCAGGAGCACGTTGAGGTGGCCGGCGGAGGCGCGCGGGGGCACGTCGCGGAAGCGCCCCTCGGTCATGACGGCCAGGCCCGCGGCGTCCTGTTGGCGCACGAGCAGGTAGCACAGCGCGCCCGCGAGCGTCTTGGCCACCTCCAGCTTGGACAGGGCGGTGCTCTGGTAGCCCATGGAGGCGGAGGCATCCACCACCATCACCGAGCGCAGGTTCGTCTCGTGCTCGAAGCGCTTGACGTAGTACTTGTCGAACTTGCCGTAGGCCTTCCAGTCCAGGTGGCGCAGCTCATCGCCGGGGGCGTACTCCTTGTGCTCGGCGAACTCCACGCTCTGACCCTGGTGCGGGCTCTTGTGGAGGCCGGACAGCACCCCCTCCATCACCGCGCGGGCGCGCAGCTTCACGCCCTGCAGCCGCGAGAGTGTCTGGGCGTCCAGCAGCATTTGGGGCCGCTATCCCTTCACCAGCGAGACGAGCTGATCCACCAGCTTCACCGACGTCATGCCCTCGCTCTCGGCGGTGAAGTTGGGCAGCACGCGGTGGCGCAGCACCGGCCGGGCTACCGCCTTCACGTCCTCCACCGAGGCGACGAAGCGCCCGCCGAGGATGGCGCGCGCCTTGGCCGCGAGCACCAGGTACTGGCTGGCGCGAGGGCCCGCGCCCCAGGACACGTTCTTCTGGATGAAGTCCGGCACGCCCGGCTCCTTGGGGCGGGTGTGGCGCACCAACTCCACCGCGTAGCGCACCACGTGGTCGGGCACCGGCACCCGCCGCACCAGGGCCTGCAGCGCGAGGATGCGCTCGGGCGAGAGGATCTTCTCCAGCGGCGGGGGCGTGCCGCCCGTGGTGGACTTGACGATCTCCACCTCTTCCTCGGCCGTGGGGTAGCCCACGTCCACCAGGAACATGAAGCGGTCGAGCTGGGCCTCGGGCAGCGGGTAGGTGCCCTCCTGCTCGATGGGGTTCTGCGTGGCGAAGACGAGGAAGGGCAGCTCCAGCGGGTAGGTGCGGCCGCCGGCGGTGATGCGGTACTCCTGCATGGCCTGCAGCAGGGCGGCCTGCGTCTTGGGCGGGGTGCGGTTCACCTCGTCCGCGAGGATGATGTTGGCGAACAGCGGCCCCTGGAGGAAGCGGAAGGCGCGGTGCCCCGTGGCCTTGTCCTCCTCGAGGATGTCCGTGCCGGTGATGTCCGACGGCATCAGGTCCGGGGTGAACTGGATGCGGTTGAAGGACAGGTTGAGCACGTCGGCCAGCGTGGAGATGAGCAGCGTCTTGGCCAGGCCCGGCACGCCCACGAAGAGGCAGTGGCCGCGGGCGAAGAGCGCGATGAGCAGGTGATCCACCACGTCGCGCTGCCCCACGACGCGCTTCTCGATCTGGGCCTGGATCTGGGCCTTGGCCCGGGCGAGCTCCTCGACGGCCTGGAGATCCTCGCTGGTGGGTGCCGGGGCGGTGGCGGGGGTGGTCGGGGAGGCGCTTTCCATAGAGGAGGATCGTCTTAATCGCGGGAAGGCACGCGGACCAAGGGTTTCGCGTGGGGCCGCGGCTCGAACGTGGGCTGCCAACCTTTCCGGGGGCGGTCTATTCCTTTCCCACCGGCGCGTTCGGGACCCCCTCCCCCCCAGGTTGTCTCCCTGCCCTCCGGGGGGGTTGGGACGGCGCCGGGATGGGGGGGATGCCAAAGGGAATGACCCCATTACCTTCCACCGGTTCGTTTCTCCTGGGGTCCTCGCGGACCGGGAAACGGGTGGAGACAAGCTCATGCATCGTCTGTCCGAGGGAATCACCCACCGTGCGTGGTACCGGCTGCTGCCCGCCGCGTGGCTCGCCTTCGCCGCCGGGTGTGGTGGCCTGGAGGCTGGAGCGGAGGCGTCCGAGGCCCCCTCGACGCAGGAGCGGGTTCCCCAGGAGGCGGGTCCCATCACCCCGTCCGCTCCCGGCGCGCTTCCTCCCGCCGAGGCCGCCCCCGCTCCCCAGGCCCGGCCCTGGTTCCACCGGGTGGGCGGGCCCCAGGACGACCTCGGCACGGGGCTCGCCGTGGATGGCTCCGGTCATGTCTCCCTGGTGTGGTTGTCCACCCCGCGCCAGGACGCGGACCGGGCCCCCGTCGAGGGAGAGCAGCTCGCCCTCTCCCTGGCCCGCCATGATCCGGAAGGACAGCGGCTCTGGACGCGCGAGTTTCCCCGCAACCGCGTGGACGCTCCCCGGGTGGTGGCCTCGCCGGGTGGGGAGCTCTTCCTGTCGGGCAACGCCTTCCTGTACGACATCGACTTCGGCCTGGGCGCGGCCTCGGACGGCTTCCTGGTGAAGTTCTCCCCGGAGGGCGAGCCCCTCTGGCAGCGGCGCGTGGGGCAGAAGGTGTACGCGACGGTGGCGGATGCCTCGGGAGGCGTCTTCGTCGCGGCCGAGGAGTGGACGCCGGACGGCCTCCTCCCGGTGCTCGCCCACCATGACGCCCAGGGCGCCTTCGTCTGGACGCGGCAGCTCGACGTGGTCGAGCGGGGGACCGAGCTGCGCGCGGCGGCGCGGATGCCCTCGGGGCAGTGGCTGCTGGCTGGCCGCCTGGAGGGCGTCCTCACGGTGGACGGACAACGCTTCGGCGCTCCGGGGGCGTCGTCCCTGCTCCTGCTCGCCTTCGGCGGGGAGGGGCGCCTCGCCTGGGGCAAGGCATGGCAGGGGGTGGACGCGCACGTCTCCGGGCTGGAGGTGGATCCGGCGGGGGGTGGGGTGCTCGTGGGCGAGTTCTCCGGCGACCTGACGTGGGGAGACTCCCGGCTGTCCGGTCCCGGCGCCTTCGTCCTCTCCTCGGGGGCCGAGGGCGTGGAGCGCTGGGCCCGCGCGCTTCCCTGTGGCCAGGCGCCGGCGGCTCCGGCGGTGACGCTCGACGGGGAGGGCTCGGTGGCGGCCGTGTGTGGCGACACCCTGAGCCAGTACTCGCCCGAGGGCGAGCAGCGGAACGAGCAGGTGCTGACGCCCGGTGAGTGCTCCGAGGGAAACTGCCCGGTGGTGGCCACCGCGCTGGACTTCGTCCCCGGCCAGGGCCTCGCCCTCACGGGCCTGCAGCGCCATGGCGACGCGGTGAACGGGGACCAGGAGGCCTTCCTTCGGCTTCTCGCTCCGTGAGAAGGGCGTGGGAGCAGGGGGTACACCCCGCGCGTCCCCTTTGGGAGGTGGCTGGCATTCGAGCAGGCGAGGGCGACGGAAACACTTGAGCGAGGCAGTCGGACCCGCGACAGTCCATGGGATGGATCAGGGTCGGCGCACCTCGGAACGCAAGGCCGTGGGCCTGCTGGTGAAACTCAAGCACACGAGCGTCGTCAGCTTCGTGCAGGAGTACGCCGTCAACATCAGCCCCGGGGGCATGTTCATCCGCTCGCGCGAGCCGCAGCCCGTGGGCACTCCGGTGCGCTTCGAGGTGCGCATCGCGGATGGGCAGCGGATGCTCAAGGGCTCGGCGGTGGTGCGCTGGTCGCGGCCCGTCGAGGACGTGACGGGGCCGGCCGGCATGGGCATCCAGTTCACGGAGCTGGATGAGGCCTCCCAGGCCCTCGTCGACCGGATGTTGCAGATGAAGAACGCCTCGGCGCAGGCGGGCGCGCCCGCGCCGGGGAAGGCTGCTCCCAGCCTCACGCCGCCTCCCGTCGCGGCCCCTTCCGTGGCCCCGCTCATCCCGGTGGTGGCTCCCGTGCCCCGGATGCCCTCCCGGCAGGGCATTCCCGCCGTGGCGTCCGCGAAGACTCCCTCGGGGACGCGTCCCGCGGTGGCTCCCACCCGGACGCCCGCGCCCGTCGCGCCGCCGCCCGCGACTCCCCCGCCGCCTCCGCCCGTCACGGCCCCCGTCAACGCCGTCGACATGTCGCTCGACGAGCTCCTCGCCTTCACGCCCCCGAGTTCCCAGTCGGACGAGCCCGAGTCGAGCGCCGGAGGACTCGGGTCCAGGGGCCCGCGGGAATTCGACCTGGAGGATCTCTCGGCGGCGGCCAGCTCCGGGCCTCCGCTCAAGCCTCGCGGTGCTCCTCCGGCGACGGCTCCGGCCACTCCCGCGCCCGCCCAGCGGGGCAGCGCGGTGGAACTGGAGCTGGAGTCCTCCGACGAAGACGAGCCGCTCGAGCTGGCGCGGCCGGTGGCGGGGCAATCATCCCAGCGGCCCGCGGCGAGAGCGCCCGCGCCGCCTCCTCCCGCGCGTGCTCCAGCGCCGCCGCCTCCCACGCGAGCGCCCGCGCCTGCTCCCGCGAGAGCGCCCGCGCCGCCTCCCGCCGCGGCTCCTACACCCGTGCGCCCCTCCACGGTGGTGCCGGTGGTCGGGCCCGCGCCCTCGCCCTTCAAGCCCCAGGCCCTGCCGCTCGAGCCGAAGACCACGCCGGGGCAGGTGCTCACCGTCTTCCTCACGCCGCCCACGAGCATCGAGGGCAAGGGTCCCGTCATCGGCATCGACCTGGGCACCACCAACACGTGCGTGGCGGTGATGCAGAACAACAAGCCCACGGTGCTGCGCTCGCGCGAGGGCTACAACACCATCCCCTCGGTGGTGTCGCTGTCCACGCAGAGCAAGCTGCTGGTGAGCCACCGCGCCAAGAGCCAGGTGCTGCTGCGTCCGGAGCACACCATCTACGGCGCCAAGCGCATGGTGGGGCGTCCCTACGACAGCGCCGTGGTGAACCAGGTGCGCGAGCGCTTCCATTACGAGATCCTCCCCGACGCGCGCGGCCGGGCGGCGGTGCGCATGGGCGAGCACGTGCTGTCGCTCGAGGAGGTGCAGGGCATCATCCTGCGCGAGTGCAAGGAGTTGGCCGAGCAGCACCTGGGCACGAAGGTGGAGCGCGCGGTGGTGACGGTGCCCGCGTACTACTCGGAGCCGCAGCGCGAGGCGGTGCGCCGCTCGGGGTGGCTCGCGGGCATCAAGGTGGAGCGCATCCTCAACGAGCCCACCGCGGCGGCGCTGGCGTACGGGCTCAACCGGGACATGGCCAAGCGGGTGCTCGTGTATGACCTGGGCGGCGGCACCTTCGACGCCACGGTGCTGCGCATCGACAAGAACGTGTTCGAGGTGCTGGCCACCGGCGGCAACATCTTCCTGGGTGGCATGGACTTCGACAACGTGCTGGTGGACCTCTTGCTCGAGCGCTTCCAGCAGCAGGAGCGGGTGACCTTCCAGGGAGACCGGGTGGCGCTGTCGCGGGTGGCGGACGCGGCCGAGCGCGCCAAGGTAGCGCTCTCCGAGTCCAACGCCTACGACGTCCACATCCCCATGCTCATGGTGGACGACGCCGGGCGGCCCCGGGACATGCACATCACGCTCACGCGCGCGGAGATGGAGAAGGTGTGCATGCCGCTGGTGATGCGCACGCTGGACGTGGTGGGGGACGTGCTGCTGGACGCGAAGCTGCGCCCCTCGGACATCGACGACATCCTCCTGGTGGGCGGGCAGAGCCGCATGCCGCTGGTGCGCGAGAAGCTCAAGGAGGTGCTCGGCCGGGCGCCGCACGCGGGCGTCAACACGGACGAGGCGGTGGCCCTGGGCGCGGCGCTCTACTCCGGCGCGGTGGACCGGGTGAGCAGCGTGGTGCTCATCGACGTGCTGCCCATGACGATTGGCGTGGCGATGCCCGGCGGCGTCTTCACGCGCGTCATCGAGCGCAACACGCCCCTGCCCGCGCAGCGCTCCTTCGCCATCTCCACCACGCGCGATGACGAGGAAGTCATGGAGCTGTCCATCTTCCAGGGCGAGGACGCGCACATCTCCGCCAACGAGTACCTGGGCACGGCGCGGCTGGAGGGCCTGCCCAAGGGGCCCAAGGGCTCGGTGCGCGTGGCGGTGACGCTGCGCCTGGACTCCGAATGCGTGCTGCACGTCAACGCGCAGGAGTACTCGACGCGCAAGGAGATGAAGGCCACGCTGGCCACGCGCTACACGCCCGAGGAGTTGCGGCAGCGGCTGGGCGTGGCCAAGGACGCGGCGCGGGCGGCCGAGGAGCGGCGGGGCCAGGAACTCAAGGAGCGCTCGGGTCGCTTCTGGGGCTTCCTCAAGAAGGTGGTGGGCAAGAGCTGAGAGGGCACCGCGCGGCCCTCACGCGGCCATGCGGCTGCGTCCCTGGATGCTGGCGCCCGCCTCGGGGGACATGCGCCGGAAGAGCGGCCCGGCGAGCGCCGTCACCACGCCCACGGCGACGAAGGGGAGGATGAACTGCCCCGGGGTGATGACCCCCTCGGAGTCTCCGCGCGCCAGGTGCAGCATCAACCCGCCGAAGCTGATGCCCAGGCTGAGCCCCATCTGCTGCGTCACCACCGACAGTGTGGAGGCGTTGCTCACCGTGTTGTGGGGGATGTCCGCGTAGGCCACGGTGTTGAGGGCGGTGAACTGCATGGAGCGCATGAATCCGCCCACCACCAGCACCAGCACCATGAGCGGCACCGGCGTCCACCCCCGGAAGAAGGCGGGCAGGGCCGTGATCGTGGCGGTGACGAGGTTGGAGAAGATCAGCGTGGAGCGGAAGCCGAACCGGCGGATGATGCCGGGCGCCACGGGCTTGCACGCCATGGCCCCCACCGCCGTGCCCACCGTCACCAGTCCCGTCTCCAGCGGCCCCCACCCGAGCCCCACCTGGAACAGCAGCGGCAGCAGGAAGGGCGTGGCGCCCAGGCCCACCCGCACCACGGTGCCGCCGATGAGGCTCGCCCGGAAGGTGTCGTAGCGCACCAGCCGCACGTTGAGCACCGGCCGCTCCACCCGCAGGGCATGGCGGATGTAGGCCGCGATGAACCCGAGCGCGAGCCCCCACATGCCGAGCTGCACGGCCGCCGGCACCAGCCCCATGCCCACCACCTCGGACGCGCCCACCAGCGAGGTGATGGCGGTGGCCGCCAGCAGGAAGCCCTTCATGTCGAACCGGCCCGGATACGGCTGGTGCAGGGGCGGCACGAAGCGCAGCACCGCGAGCATGCCGAGGATTCCCACCGGCACGTTGATGAAGAAGATCCACGGCCAGTCCGCGATCTTCAGGAGGAAGCCGGCCAGGGGCGGCCCCACGAGCGGACCCACCAACGCGGGCATGGTGAACCAGCTCATCGCCGACACGAGCCGCTCGCGCGGCGCCGAGCTCACGACGATGAGCCGGCCCACCGGCACCATCAGCGCGCCCCCGACACCCTGGAGCATGCGGAAGACGACGAGCTCGGCCAGCGAGCGCGAGAATCCACAGAGCACCGAGCCCACGAGGAACACCCCCATGGCCGTCATGAACACGCGCCGGGGCCCGTACCGGTCGGCGATCCACCCGCTCGCCGGCGCCACCACCGCCAGCGCGAGGATGTAGGACGTCAGGGCCAGCTTCAGGTGCACCGGATCGCTTCCGAACGCCGTGGACAGGGCGGGCAGCGCGGTGGACAACGCCGTGGAGTCGATGAACTCCATGAACAGCGCGCTGGCCACCGCGATGGAGGCGAGCCGGGAGCCAGTCGTGGATGGGCGGGGCGGAGCCTCGGGGGACGGCGGGGGCGAAGTCACGATTGTCCTTATGCTCCCTGCCCCCAGACCTGTCACGCCCACCGTGTTGACGGGCCTGGAGGCGCTCGCTCAGATGGCCGCTCCCTCTTCACCAGGAGTCCACGTGCCCCAGCTCCTCCTCCACCACTACCCGAGCTCGCCCTTCTCCGAGAAGATCCGCGCCATCCTCGGCTTCAAGGGGCTGCGCTGGTCCTCGGTCGTCATCCCCGTCATCATGCCCAAGCCCAACGTGGTGGCGCTCACGGGCGGCTACCGCAAGACGCCCTTCCTGCAGATCGGCTCGGACATCTACTGTGACTCGGCGCTGATCGCGGACGTGCTGGAGCGGCTCGCGCCCACGCCCACGCTCCACCCGCCCGAGTCCGCGGGGCTGGCGCGCATCGTGGCGCAGTGGGCGGACTCCTCGCTGTTCGGGGCCGCCGTGGGCCACATCTTCCAGCCCGCGGGCGTGCAGAGCCTCTTCGGCAATCTGCCTCCGGAGCACATCAAGGCCTTCCTGGCCGATCGCGCCGCCCTGAGCGCTGGCGCCAGCTCGCCGGGCATGAATCCCCAGGAGGCCACGGGGGCGCTGCGCCTGTACCTCCAGCAGTTCGACGCGCGGCTGGCGGATGGCCGACCGTGGTTGTTCGGCCAGGCCCCGAGCCTCGCCGACTTCTCCGTCTACCACTGCCTCTGGTTCGTCCAGCAGGTGAAGGCGGTCTCGGGCATCCTCGACGAGGCCCCGCACGTGAAGCGCTTCCTCGACCGCTGCCAGACGTTCAGCGAGGGCGCGCCCGAGCAACTGTCGAGCACGGAGGCCATCGCGATCGCCGCGCGCGGCCAGCCCGAGCCCCTCGCCGACGAGCCCTTCCTGGATGCGCAGCAGGGGCTGGCCAAGGGCTCGCGCGTGAAGGTGTCGGCCACGGACTACGGCAAGGATCCGGTGGAGGGCGAGTTCGTGCTGTCCCGTCCGAACGAGCTCGCCATCCGGCGCACCGACGCGCGCGCCGGCGAGCTGGTCGTCCACTTCCCGCGCCTCGGCTTCCAGGTGCGCGCGGCGCAGTAGCCACCCATCGCGAGAGGCGCCCGTCTGTCCTCCCGCCGACATCGCCGGCTCTTCCTGCCCCCGAGGGCGATGGCAGTGACTCCCATCGCCAGATGCTCCTCGGAACGAAGGAAAGGTGCCGATTCCGCGCCACATCGGGAATCGCTGTGGTTACAGTTTTCTCGAGGTACTGGAGCCCTCACCCCGTGATCGGCTCCTGAAGCTTGAACCCGGGCCGCGCGGGGGGGTGGGAGGCGCGTGTCCGATGGGAGGCACCATGCCGCGTCGGATCCCGGAACCTGGCGGACCCTCGAGTCCCATGAGGGGGCAGTCGCGGGGCTCCATGAACTCGCCGGTCCAGCGGGTGTTGATGACCACGGACGCGGTGAGCGGTGTGTGGACGGACTCGCTGGAGCTGTGCCGGGCGCTGGCGGCCCGGGACGTGCGGGTGGACCTGGCGCTGTTGGGAGGACCCCTGTCCACCGCCCGGGAGATGGAGGCGCGGGGCGTACCCGGCCTCGTCCTCCACGAGAGCCCCTGTCAGGCGGAGGCGTGGGAGGCGTGGCTGCTGGAGCGGGAGGAGCAACTGGCCCCCGACATCGTCCACCTGCATGTCGCCAGCCATGGGGAACTGGCCTGGAAGGCACCGACGTTGGTGGTGGCGCGCGCGTGTCCCCTGTCGTGGGGCGAGACCCTCCCGGGAGGGCACTCGCCCGAGCGCTATGCGCACCCCTGGTGGGAGACGACGCGGGGCCTGCGCGCGGCGGGGTGCGTGGTGGCGCCCACCTCGGCCATGCTCGCCTCGGTCGAGCGGCACCATGGCCCCTTCCTCTCCACGCGCGTCATTCCTCCCGCGCGGCGCGCGGAGGCCTTCCTTCCGGATGCGAAGGAGCCCTTCGTGTTCTCGTCGTGCCGGGTGTGGGACGACACCAAGAACCTGGCGGCGCTGGAGGCCATCGCTCCGAGGCTCTCCGTGCCGGTGCGCATCGCGGGGCAGGCGCCTCGCACCGTGCAGGCGGAGTCGCTGGGGCTGCTGTCGGAGGAGGAGCTCGCCGGGTGGATGTCCCGGGCGGCCGTGTTCGCGCTGCCCGCGCGCCACGAGCCCTTCGGGCTGTCCGTGCTGGAGGCCGCGCTCGCCGGGTGCGCGCTGGTGCTCGGAGACCTTCCGAGCCTGCGCGAGGTGTGGGGAGACGCCGCGCTCTTCGTCCATCCGGATGACGTGGAGGGGCTCGCGCAGGCCCTGCGCTGGTTGATGACCCACCCCACCGAGCGCGAGTGCCAGGCGCACCGGGCCCGCACCCGGGCGCTCACCTTCTCGCCCCGCCGCATGGCGGAGGCGTACCTGGAACTCTACGCGGCGCTGCGCATGCGGCCCGTGGACCCCTGGGCGCGGCTGTTGCGCGCGGGCTGACGCGAGGGGCGGGCTTCAGTCGTCGCGCTCGGTGCTGGAGGGGCCCCGGGCCTCATCCCCCATCATCGCGCGCAGGGTGTTCTTGAGCCGCCGCTCCTGCGGGAACAGGTCATGCTCGGCCGAGTGGCCCGCATCGGTCATGGGGCTCTTGAAGTAGAAGCCGAGCCAGTCCTGTGTGCCGATGCGGCCCGCGCGTTGCGCCAGGTCCATCAGCAGCGCCAGATCGAGCACGATGGGCGCCGCGAGGATGGAGTCGCGGCACAGGAAGTCGATCTTCATCTGCATGGGGTAGCCCAGCCAGCCGAAGAGATCGATGTTGTCCCAGCCCTCCTTGGCGTCGCCCCGCGGCGGGTAGTACTCGATGCGCACCTTGTGGAAGAGGTCCCCGTAGAGCTCCGGGTGGTCCCCCGTCTGGAGGATCTCCTCGAGCACGCCGCGCTTGGTGATTTCCTTGGAGCGGAAGGACTCGGGATCGTCGAGCACCTCGCCGTCGCGGTTGCCGAGGATGTTGGTGGAGAACCACCCGCGCACCCCGAGCATGCGCGCCTTGAGGGCGGGGGCGATGACGGTCTTCATCAGCGTCTGACCCGTCTTGAAGTCCTTGCCGGCGAGCACCACCTCGTGGTGGCGCGCGAGCTCGGCGGCGGCGGGGAAGTCCACCGCGAGGTTGGGTGAGCCATTGGCGAAGGCCACCCCTTCCTGGATGCAGGCCCAGGCGTAGAGCTGCGAATTGGTGATGGAGGGAGCGTTCTCGAGCAGCCCGGCCTCGAAGGCGCGGCGGGAGGCGTGCACCTGATCGGCCGCGACGTAGGTCTCGGTGGAGCCGCACCAGACGGCCACCGCGCGGGTGCAATCCTTGTCACGCAGGAAGGCGCGGATGTCCTGGCGCACCTGCTCCACCAGATCCGCCTTGGTCGCGCCCGTCTTCACGTGCGTGCCGTGCAGCCGCTTCACGTA
Source organism: Cystobacter fuscus DSM 2262 (assembly GCF_000335475.2). Classification (NCBI taxonomy): domain Bacteria; kingdom Pseudomonadati; phylum Myxococcota; class Myxococcia; order Myxococcales; family Archangiaceae; genus Cystobacter; species Cystobacter fuscus. Next base: position 386,307 of record NZ_ANAH02000010.1, read on the forward strand.
TTGCGGATGGAAGACACCCTTCATGGGCCGGATGGCTTCCAGCTCTTCGCGGATGGGCTCGAGCTGAGCGGGCTCCAGCACCTTGGAATGGAGGGCCGCTTCATGGACATTCTCGGGGAAGATGTCCCAGCCGCCGAAGACGAGCTGATCCATGCGGGCCAATGGCAGATATTGGCTCAGGCGGACCCGTTCTCCGCCCACGCGCAGGCCTCCCATCTGCGTGAGCGAGCCCACCGGTAGGCCCAGGCCCCGGCGGGCCAGCAGGACGCCCGCGATGAACGTGCTGGCCACGGCGCCCATTCCTGGCAGCAGGACGGCGAGTTTTCCTCCAGGGGGAGGCAGGGAGGTCGATCGTTTCATCTGTTCCTCGAGGTGTGGTCCGCGGCGGCTGGCGGACCCATGTCCACACCACCATGGCATGGAGAGGGTGTCCTGCGAGGTCATGTCGACCGGGTGACTTCCGAGGTGTCCTATAGTGGTCTGTTCGCGGAATGTTTCGCGTCACTTCTCGTGCTTCATGCGAATCCTGGCGCTTCCAATGATCGAAGCCATCAAGCTGTGGAACGAGCCCAACAACATGTCCCACTGGGACTTCGGCATCGACAAGGATTGGAGCATCTTCTCGCGCATGGTGCGCCTCGCCGGAGTGGCGGTGCGGGCGGAGAATCCATTGCTCACCCGGGTCCTCGGGGGCATGTCTCCCATCGACGTGGCCTTCCTCCGCCGGATGTCCGACCTGGGCGCGCTGGACGAGGTGGATGTCGTGGCGGTGCATGGCTTTCCACTCGATTGGAATCACTGGCAGATCCACGAGTGGCCCGAGCGCATCGCCGAGGTGCGCGCCGCCTCGCGCCACCCCGTCTGGGTGACCGAGGTGGGCGTCTCCACCTTTGGCGCCGAGGAGGTGCAGGAGTTCGGTCTGCGGCGCACCGCGGAGCTGCTGCTTGGCCAGGTGGACCGGGTGTTCTGGTACAGCCTCTATGACTTGCCGAAGGCCTGGCCGGCGACCACGCGCCACCGCGAGGCCGAGGGCTCGTCGTACTACCGGCACTTCTACATGGGGCTCCTCACGGAGGACGGCACACCCAAGCGCGCGCTGCGCCACCTGGCGGACTACACGCCCCAACTGGGCATCTGCCAGTGGTTCCACTTCGAGGACCCCCGGTTGGAGGACGCGGTGGCGTGGCTCAAGAAGCTGGGCGTCAAGAAGCTGCGCACGGGCCTGAGCTGGGCGGACAGCCACCGGCCCAACGCGGAGGCCTGGTTCGACCGGCAGATGAGCGTGCTCGACGACTTCGACGTGACGCTGACGTATTGCTTCACCCCGGGCTCGCGCGGCATCAACGATCACCACACGAGTCCACCCCAACAGATCGAGGAGTTCGCCGAGTTCTGCGCGCGCATGACGCGCCGTTACGCGAAGTAGGAGACCACGACGGTATGGAGGTGGGAATGTCGAGCGCGACAATGGAGGCGGCGGTGCTCGCGGGGCCCAGGGGCGCCCGGGTTCAGCGCGTGGCGCGGCCCGAGCCGGGGCCGGGCACCCTGCGGGTGAAGCTCGAGGGCTGTGGGGTGTGTGGTTCCAACCTCCCCGTCTGGGAAGGGCGCGAGTGGTTCCGCTATCCCATGCGGCCGGGCGCCCCGGGTCATGAGGGCTGGGGCGTGGTGGACGCGGTGGGCCGTGGCGTGACGGGCTTCCGGGTGGGCCAGCGCGTGGCGGCCCTGTCCTCGGCCGCGTATGCCGAATACGACGTGGTGGGCACGGACGCGGCGGTGCTGCTGCCTCCGGCGCTCGCGGGCAAGCCCTTCCCGGGCGAGCCGCTGGGCTGTGCCATGAACATCTTCCGCCGCGCGGACCTCCAGGCCGGACAGACGGTGGCCATCATCGGCATTGGCTTTCTCGGAGCGCTGGTGACACGGCTGGCGACGAACGCCGGGGCGCGCGTGCTCGCCATCACCCGGCGGCCCTACGCGCTCGAGCTGGCGCGCCTGTACGGCGCCGCCGAGTGCATTCCCATGGATGACCACTGCAAGATCATCGAGCGAGTGAAGTCGCTCACCCAGGGCACCTTCTGCGACCGGGTCATCGAGGTGGTGGGCGAGCAGTGGCCGCTGGACCTCGCCGGCGAGCTCACGCGCGAGCGCGGCAAGCTCGTCATCGCGGGCTACCACCAGGATGGGCCGCGCCAGGTGAACATGCAGCTATGGAATTGGCGGGGCCTGGACGTCGTCAACGCGCACGAGCGCGATCCCAAGGTCTACGTGGAGGGCATCCGGCTCGCCGTGGACGAGGTCGCCTCGGGCCGGATGGATCCCTTTCCGCTCTTCACCCACCGCTTCGGGCTGGATGAACTCAACCTCGCCTTCGAGACGATGCGTACCCGTCCCGAGGGCTTCCTGAAGGCGCTCATCACCGTATGAATGGACATCCCCTCCAGCGAACCGTGCCCCGTCCGAGGCTGGGCTTTCTCGGCGTGGGTTGGATTGGACGCCACCGCATGGAGGCCATCCTCCGCGGCGAGCGGGCCGAGGTGGTGGGCGTGGCGGAGCCCAGTGAGGCCGCCGCCCGGGAGGCCTCGCGTCTCGCGCCGGGCAGCGTGCGGGTGGACTCGCTCGAGGCGCTGCTGGACCTGGGGCTCGATGGGGTGGTCATCGCCACGCCCAGCGCGTTCCACGCCGAGCAGTCCGTGCGAGCCCTGGAGCGGGGCGTGGCCGTGTTCTGCCAGAAGCCGCTCGGCCGCACCCAGGAGGAGGTCCGGCGCGTGGTGGACGCCGCGCGCGCGGCGGACCGGCTGCTGGGCGTGGACCTCAGCTATCGCTTCACCACCGGGATGCGGCGGCTGCGCGAGCGCATCCAGTCGGGCGCGCTGGGTGACATCCACGCGGTGAACCTCGTCTTCCACAACGCCCATGGTCCGGACAAGGCGTGGTTCTACGATCCGAGGCTCTCGGGCGGCGGGTGCGTGATGGATCTGGGCATCCACCTGGTGGACCTGGCGCTCTGGGTGTTGGGTTTTCCCGAGGTGCGGCGCGTGACGAGCCAGCTCTTCGCCCAGGGCCGCCCCATCTCCGGACGCACGGAGGCCGTCGAGGACTTCGCCGCCGCGCAGTTGGAACTCGCGCCGGGCACCGCCGTCCAGCTCGCGTGCTCCTGGAAGCTGTCCGCCGGGTGCGACGCGGTCATCGAGGCCTCCTTTTATGGCACCCAAGGGGGCGCGTCGTTCCGCAACGTGAATGGCTCCTTCTATGACTTCACGGCGGACCTGTTCCGAGGGACCTCGCGCGAGCGTCTCACCGAGCCGCCGGAGGAGTGGGGTGGCCGGGCCGCGGCGGATTGGGTGGCCCGTCTGGCCCAGGGCGCCCGCTTCGAGCCGGAGTCCGAGGAGTTCGTCCAGGTGGCGGGCGCGCTCGAGCGCATCTACGGAGAGACGCGCGGGCTGCCGCCCGAGGTGTCTTCGTTCTCGGACTCCCCGCCCTCCGTCTCCGCGGTGGACTGAAGGCCTGGTCCCCGGGTACGACATTTGAAGTAGGGTCGGCTGAACGACTTTGGACGTAGTGAACTGTCGCTTCTCCGACGGATGTCGCGAGGTGTCCTCAATCCCTTGTCCCAGGGTCAGCGAGTCCGATGTAGATCGTCTTTGTCCTAGGACAAAACCATCACGCCAGGACTGACGTGAGTCATTGAGCCGCAATGGCTCACGCGGCATCTGTCTGTCTGGGAGGGAGCATGAGGCGCAAGCAAATACTCATCACGGGGGGCGCGGGTTTCATTGGATCTCATCTGGCGGATGAGCTCCTGGCGCACGGCTATCACGTCCGGGCGTTGGATGCGCTGTTCCCCCAGGTCCACGGAGAGAGACGGGAGCGTCCGTCCTATCTGAACCCAGACGTGGAACTGGTCATCGGAGACGTGCGGGACCGCGATGTGGTGCGGAGCGCGCTCGAGGACGTGGACGTGGTCTATCACTTCGCCGCGGCCGTGGGCGTGGGCCAGAGCATGTACGAGGTGGCGCACTACACCTCGGTGAACAATCTGGGCACCGCGGTGTTGATGGAAGCACTCATCGCTCGTCCCGTGGAACGGCTGGTGGTCGCCTCCAGCATGAGTATCTATGGCGAAGGGCTCTTCCGCACGCCGGATGGGCGTCTCGTGCCCGGCACGGAGCGAACCTTGGATCAACTCCAGTCGGGCGATTGGGAGTTGCGTGGTGCCAGTGGGGAGCTGCTCTCCCCGCTGCCCACGCCCGAGACGAAGGCCCCGGGGCTCTCGTCCGTGTATGCCCTGTCCAAGTATGACCAGGAGCGGCTGTGCCTCATCACCGGCCGCGCCTACGACATCCCCACGGTGGCGCTGCGCTTCTTCAACGTGTACGGCCCGCGCCAGGCGCTGTCCAATCCCTACACCGGGGTGCTCGCCATCTTCGCGGCGCGGATGCTCAATGGAAACGCACCGCTCATCTTCGAGGATGGGATGCAGCAGCGCGACTTCGTGAACGTGCACGACGTGGCGCGCGCCTGCCGTCTGGCCATGGAGTCCGGGGAGGCTCCCGGCAACGTCATCAACATCGGCAGCGGGCGCTGCGTCACCGTGCGCGAGGTGGCCTGGGCGCTCGGCGAGGTGATGGGCCTGCCGCACCTGCGGCCCGCGGTGACGGGCCAGTACCGCATGGGCGACATCCGCCACTGCTTCGCCGACATCACCCGGGCCCGCCAGGTGCTGGGCTACGAGCCCCAGGTGGAATTCCAGACGGGTCTGGCCGAGCTGGCGCGATGGCTCGAGGGGCAGGTGGCCACGGATCGCGTGGCCGAGGCGAAGGCGGAACTCGAGGCGCGGGGATTGACCGTATGAGCAAGGCGCGGGTGGGACAACAGAGTGGTCATGGCGGGAAGGTGGTCATCTTCGGAGGCGCCGGGTTCATTGGCTCCAACGTGGCGGACCAGTACCTGGGAGAGGGCCGTCAGGTGCACATCTTCGACAACGTCTCGCGTGCCGGCGTGGAGCGCAACCTGCGCTGGCTCACGGATCGCCATGGTGCGCTGCTCGACGTGACGGTGGGCGACATCCGCGACGAGCAGGCGGTGCGGCGGGCGGTGCAGGGCGCGGCGGAGGTGTTCCACTTCGCGGCGCAGGTGGCGGTGACCACCAGCCTCGAGGACCCGGTGCACGACTTCGAGGTGAACGCGCGCGGGACGCTCAACGTCCTGGAGGCCCTGCGGAGCATGCGGGAGCCGGCCTCGCTGCTCTTCACCTCGACGAACAAGGTCTACGGCGGGCTGCCGGGGATGGAGTTCGTCCAGGAAGGTCGCCGCTACGTGCCCCGGGACGAGGACCTCCGCGCGCGGGGCCTGAGCGAGCGCTGTCCGCTCGACTTCGAGAGCCCCTATGGCTGCTCCAAGGGCACGGCGGACCAGTACGTGCTCGACTACGGGCGCTCCTTCGGCCTGCGGACCGTGGTGTTTCGGATGAGCTGCATCTACGGCCCGCGGCAGTTCGGCACCGAGGACCAGGGCTGGGTGGCGCACTTCCTCCTCCGGGCGCTGGCGGGCCAGCCCATCACCCTCTACGGGGACGGCATGCAGGTGCGCGACATCCTCTTCGTGGAGGACCTGGTGCGCGCCATGCGTCTGGCGCAGACGAACATCGAGCGGCTCCGGGGACGGGCCTTCAACATCGGCGGTGGCCCGGAGCGCACCGTGAGCCTGCTGGAGTTGCTCGAGCTGATCTCCCAGCACACCGGACGGCCTCCGGAGATCCGCTTCGAGGACTGGCGCACCGGGGATCAGCGCTACTACGTCTCCGACACCCGCGGGTTCCAGGCCGCCACGGGCTGGGCACCGCGGGTGGGAGTCGAGCAAGGGGTGGCCCGGCTCCTCCAGTGGTTGGAAGGGCTGGCGACGACGAGCGCCGCGGTCGCGGTCCACGCGGGATGAGCCGGGAGGTTTCCTGATGCCGTCGGTCCGACGGGTGTTGATGACCGCCGACACGGTGGGCGGCGTGTGGGCGTATGCCCTGGAGTTGTGCCGCGCGCTCGGGCACGAGGGCATCCAGGTGGACCTGGCGACGCTGGGGGCACCGGTGTCCGCCGCGCAGTGGCGCGAGGCGCGGCAACTGCCGAACCTCACCCTCCATGAGAGTCATTACCGCCTGGAGTGGATGGACGAGCCCTGGGAGGACGTGCGCGCCTCCGGGCAGTGGCTGCTCGAGCTGGAGGCGGCGCTGGCTCCCGACATCGTCCACCTCAATGGCTTCTGTCATGGCTCGCTTCCCTGGCGGACGCCGGCGCTGGTGGTGGCGCACTCGTGCGTCCTCTCCTGGTGGGAGGCGGTGAAGGGGGAGCCCGTCCCCGAGCAATACGCGCGTTACGGGCGCGAGGTGTCGCGGGGGCTGCGCGCGGCGGCGTGCGTGGTGGCTCCCAGCGCCGCCATGCTCGCCGCCACCGAGCGGCTCCATGGCTCCTTGCGCTTCACGCGTGTCATTCCCAACGCGCGGCGGGCGGAGGCCTACCCCCCCGGCCCGAAGGAAGAGTTCGTGCTCGCGGCGGGACGGCTGTGGGACGAGGCCAAGAACCTGGCGGCGTTGGACGCGGTCGCGCCGGGGCTGCCCTTTCCCGTGCGCGTGGCGGGCGGGGCTCAGCACCCGGGAGGCGGCGGCAGGGCCCGGGCTCCGCATGTGCAATCGCTCGGCGCACTGCCGCCCGGGGAACTCGCCGGGTGGATGGCGAGGGCGGCCATCTACGCGCTGCCCGCGCGCTATGAGCCCTTCGGGCTGTCCATCCTGGAGGCCGCGCTCGCCGGGTGTGCACTGGTGCTCGGCGACATCCCCAGCCTGCGCGAGGTGTGGGGCGAGGCCGCGCGCTTCGTCCACCCGGACGACGAGGAGGGGCTCGCGCGCGCTCTCCGGGAGTTGATGGCCCATCCCGCCGAGCGCGAGCGTCTGGCTGGCGAGGCCCGAGCCCGGGCGCTCACCTTCACGCCCCGCCGCATGGTGGAGGCGTATCTCGAACTCTACGCCGCGCTGCGCGCGCGGCCTTCCGCGGCGTGGGTCGGTCCCACGTCTCATGTCTCCTGACGGCCCCCCTCGATTCCTCATGCGCATCGTTCTCTTCTGTCATTCCCTGTTGTCCGACTGGAACCATGGCAACGCGCACTTCCTTCGCGGCGTGGTGACGGAGCTCACCCTGCGCGGCCACGAGGTGCGGGTCCTCGAGCCCGAGGACGCCTGGAGCCTGCGCAACCTCCTCGCCGAGCCTGGCGGGGCGGCGGTACTGGAGGAGGTACGGGGCGTCTACCCGGCCGTGCGTCCCGAGCGCTACGCGCCCGACGCGCTGGACCTGGATCGCGTGCTCGACGGGGCCCACCTCGTCATCGTCCATGAGTGGAGCCCGCCGGAACTGGTGCGGCGTTTGGGCGAGCGGCGCCGGGCGGGCGGCTCCTTCCGCCTGCTCTTCCATGACACCCACCACCGCGGCGTGAGCGCCCGGGAGGAGATGGCGCGCTACGAGCTGACCCACTACGACGGCGTGCTCGCCTTCGGGGACGTCATCCGGCGCATCTACCTGGAGCAGGGCCAGGCCGCGCGGGCCTGGACGTGGCACGAGGCCGCGGACACGCGCGTGTTCCACCCGCTGCCGCACACGGAGGTGGAGAGGGATCTCGTCTGGGTGGGCAACTGGGGCGACGACGAGCGCACCGCGGAGCTGCACGAGTTCCTGCTGGAGCCGGTGGAGGCGCTCGGCCTGAAGGCGCGGGTGCATGGCGTGCGCTACCCGGACGCCGCGCGTGAGGCGCTCGCCGCCTCGGGCATCGAGTACGCGGGATGGTTGCCCAATCACCGTGTCCCCCAGGCCTTCGCCCAGGCACGCGTGACGGTCCACGTGCCGCGCCGGCCTTATACCCAGGCGTTGCCCGGCATTCCCACCATCCGCCCCTTCGAGGCGCTCGCCTGCGGCATTCCCCTGGTGTCGGCTCCCTGGTCCGACGCGGAGGGCCTGTTCACCCCGGGCCGGGACTTCCTCGTCGCCGCCAATGGAGAGGAGATGCGGCGCCACCTGCGCGCGCTGCTCGCCGACGAGGGGCTGCGCCGCGAACTGGCGGAGCACGGCCGGCGCACGGTGCTCGCGCGCCACACCTGTGGGCACCGCGTGGAGGAGCTTCTGCGCATCTGCCAGTCGTTGGGCATGAGCGCCTCTCAGTGTCATCCGCTGGCACGGGAAAGGCTCAGCCCATGAGCAAGGGTTCGCGGATCGCCTTCTTCGGCTCGAGCCTCGTCTCGGCCTACTGGAACGGAGCGGCCACCTATTACCGTGGCATCATCCGCGCGCTGCACGAGCGCGGGCACCACGTCACCTTCTACGAGCCGGATGCTTACGAGCGCCAGCAGCACCGCGACATGGCGGATCCGCACTGGGCGCGCGTGGTTGTCTATTCCGCGCGAGGCACCGAGGCGCTCGAGCGCTGCCTGGAGGAGGCCCGGGACGCGGACGTGGTGGTGAAGGCGAGCGGCGTGGGCGTGTTCGACGCCCTGCTCGAGGCGCGCGTGCTGGAGCTGCGGCGTCCGGGCAACCAGGTGGTGTTCTGGGACGTCGACGCGCCGGCCACGCTCGAGCGCATGGAGAAGGATCCGGGAGAGCCCTTCCGGGCGTTGGTGCCGCGCTACGATCACATCCTCACCTACGGGGGGGGCGAGCCGGTGGTGTCGGCCTACCGGGCGCTCGGGGCGCGCGAGTGCGTGCCCATCTACAACGCGTTGGATCCACGCACCCACCACCCGGTGGCGGCGGAGGCGCGCTTGGAGGGAGACCTGGCCTTCCTGGGCAACCGGCTGCCGGACCGCGAGGCGCGCGTGGAGGCCTTCTTCCTGAAGGCCGCGGGCCTCTTGCCCGGCTCGCGCTTCCTGTTGGGAGGCAGCGGCTGGGGAGACCGCGCCCTGCCGGAGAACGTGAAGTACCTGGGCCACGTCTACACGCAGGACCACAACGCGCTGAACTGCTCGGCGCGCGCGGTGCTCAACATCAACCGGGACAGCATGGCCCGCTTCGGCTTCTCGCCGGCCACGCGGGTGTTCGAGGCCGCGGGCGCGGGGGCCTGCATCATCACGGATGCCTTCCAGGGCGTGGAGCTGTTCCTGGAGCCCGGCAAGGAGATCCTCGTGGCGCACTCGGGTGAGGAGGTCGCCGAGCACGTGCGCGCGCTGAGCGGGCCCGAGGCGCGGCGCATCGGTCAGGCGGCGCTCCAGCGCGTGCTGTCCGAGCACACGTATGCCCATCGCGCCTCGAAGGTGGAGGAGGTGCTGGGCCTTCCCTCCACCGGTGTTCACGAGCGGGTGGCCTGAGCCATGGAGACGCAGCGGATGCTGATTGTCATTCTCGGCCTGTCCATCACCTCGAGCTGGGGCAACGGACACGCCACGACCTACCGGGGGTTGGTGCGCGAGCTGGTGCGGCGCGGGCACGACGTGCTGTTCCTCGAGCGAGACGTGCCCTGGTACGCCTCCCATCGCGACATGCCCCGGCCGCCCCATGGGCGCACCGAGCTGTACGCGGACCTCGCGGACCTGAAGGACCGCTTCACGGACGCGGTGCGCGGGGCGGACCTGGTCGTGGTGGGCTCCTACGTTCCCCAGGGCGTGGAGGTGGGCGCCTGGGTGCAGCGCACGGCCCGGGGGGTCTCGGCCTTCTATGACATCGACACGCCGGTGACGCTGGCGAAGCTCGCGCGGAGGGACTTCGAATACCTCTCGCCCGAGCTGATTCCTGGCTATGCGCTCTATCTGTCCTTCTCGGGAGGGCCGCTGCTCCAGCGCATCGAGCGCGAGCTGGGTTCGCCCGCGGCCCGGCCGCTCTACTGTAGCTGCGATCCCGAGCTGTATGCGCCCCAGGCGCGCGAGCCGCTCTGGGACCTGGGCTATCTGGGCACGTACAGTGATGACCGGCAGCCGGTGCTGGAGCGCTTGATGCTCGACGCGGCGCGGGCGCTGCCCTCGCGCCGCTTCGTGGTCGCCGGACCGCGGTATCCCGCCGGCATCACGTGGCCCGCGAACGTGGCGCGAGTGGAGCACCTGGCTCCGCCCGAGCACCCCGCGTTCTACAACTCCCAGCGCTTCACGCTGAACGTCACCCGGGCGGACATGGTGCGTGCGGGCTACTCCCCGAGTGTGCGGCTGTTCGAGGCCGCCGCGTGCGCGGTGCCCATCATCAGTGATGCGTGGGAGGGGCTCGACACCTTCTTCCGGCCGGGCGAGGAGATCCTCATCTCGCGCTCCGGGGAGGAGACGCGGCGCTACCTCCAGGAGGTGCCGGAGGCGGAGCGTCAGGAGATGGGCCGGAAGGCGCGGGCCCGGGTGCTGGCCGCGCATACGGCGGCGCATCGCGCGGAGACGTTGGATGACTACACCCGGTCGGTGAATTCAGGACGCAAGCCTTAGGCAAGAGAGGCGGGACATATGATGAAGATCGCGGTCATTGGTACGGGGTACGTGGGTCTGGTGGCGGGGACCTGCTTCGCGGAGTCGGGGCACGAAGTCACCTGCATCGACGTCAACCCGAGGAAGATCCAGGCGCTGAAGCGGGGCGAGGTGCCCATCTACGAGCCGGGCCTGGAGGAACTGGTTCGCCGCAACATGGCCGCGGGGCGGTTGCACTTCACCGAGGAACTGGCGGGCTCCGTGGGGCCCGCGCAGGTGGTGTTCATCGCCGTGGGGACGCCCGAGGGGGAGTCCGGGCGCGCGGATCTTCAATACGTGCTCGCCGCCGCCGAGCAGGTGGGCCGGGCGCTGAAGCAGTACACGGTCATCGTGGACAAGAGCACGGTGCCGGTGGGCACGGCGGACAAGGTGCACGAGGTCGTCGCCCGTCACACCCGGTGTGAGTTCGACGTGGTGTCCAACCCCGAGTTCCTCAAGGAAGGCGCGGCGCTGGAGGACTTCCTCAAGCCGGACCGGGTGGTGATTGGCACGCGCTCGGAGCGGGCGCGCAAGCTCATGGCCGAGCTGTACGCGCCCTTCGTGCGCACGGAGAACCCCATCCTCTTCATGGATCCGTGCTCGGCGGAGCTGACCAAGTACGCGGCCAACGCCATGCTCGCCACGCGCATCTCCTTCATGAACGACATGGCCGCGCTCTGCGAGAAGGTGGGCGCGGACGTGGAGCAGGTGCGCAAGGGAATGGGCGCGGACAAGCGCATCGGCTATTCCTTCCTGCACCCGGGCATTGGCTATGGCGGGAGTTGTTTTCCCAAGGACGTGAAGGCGCTGACGGCCACGGCGCGCGACATGGGGCTGGAGTTCGATCTGCTGCGCGCGGTGGAGAACACCAATGCGCGGCAGAAGCGGTGCCTGCTGACCAAGGCGTTGAAACACTTTGGCGACCTGTCCGGCCGCACCTTCGCGGTGTGGGGCCTGGCGTTCAAGCCGAAGACGGATGACATGAGGGAGGCGCCGTCGGTGGAACTCATCGAGGGCCTGCTCGGCAAGGGGGCGCGGGTGCAATGCCATGATCCGGTGGCGGTCGAGAGCGCACGCCGCTACTTCGGCGACCGGGTGCTGTACGCGCCCACCAACTACGCGGCGGCGGAAGGCGCCGATGCGCTCTTCCTGGTGACGGAGTGGAACGAGTTCCGCCACCCAGACCTGAAGCGGCTCAAGGCGACGATGAAGAGCCCCACGATCTTCGATGGCCGCAACGTCATCGATCCCCAGCTCGCGCGCGAGGAGGGCTTCACCTACTTCGGCATTGGCCGGCCCTCCTCCTGAGCGGCGGGGTGCTCCTGACGGATCAGGCCCAACTCCGGCGAGATTCGAGCCGCACCTGTACCGCACGGATCATCCGGATGCAGAGGATTGCCGCGACGAGGGTGCACACCCACGAGCCGATTTCGATCAGGTACACCCTGAGCGCGAGTGACGGGGGCAAGAGGGGCATCGACAGGCGCCGGGCGATCCCGGTCAGAATTCGGGATAGAAGGAATGCACTCCACAGCACGCCCAGATGCAGTGAGGCAGCCAGCTCTTTGCCCCCCAGTCCCTCAACAATACTCCGCATGATGCGGAGCGGCTTGACGAGATTCACGAATGGTACGAACCAACAACCCACTGCCCATGCTGGCGATGCTCCAACATGGGTGCCCCACGCATTCATCTGCCGGACGGCCCGTTGCATCCACATCAAGTAGACGACAGTCGTTAGAGGAAAGAGAACCAAACCCACGCCAGTCAAAAACATCGCAATGGTAGCGAGCGTTTCCATGCTCCTGAAGGACTCACGCGCACCGGGCACTAGAACAGCCCAGAGGTTGAGGAGCATCTGGCCTACCGCCAGAACTGCCACCATGCGCAGGGAGAGCGTGGCCCGCCGGGCGCGAGCCTCCGACGAAGGGCTCGCCGCCACGTACCGGCGGAGACACTCTTGGCAGCGATCGCCACTGTTCATGCAATGAGAACAGACGTATCGCCCACAGCGCTCGCACGCGTTTACTGCCTCCAACTCTGAGTGAACAGGACACAAGGGCCGAAGCGAGGATGAAGCATCGGAAATACTTACCATGACGGTTGAGTAGAGCAGTCCGAGAGTTGGGTCAACCGGCCCGGGCGTCGTGCCCGGGTTCGCGAGCTACACCTCCACCGCCACTCGCTCCTTGGATCGGTAACTGAGGGGCGAGGGGGTGACATCCTCCGCCCGAGGCCCCCTTGAGACGAGGTCCACTCGCCGGCCAAGCAACTGCTCGAGGTGCTCCAGGACGAGGTTCTCCCGGGGCTCGCGCTCCTCGAGCGAGGGCGTCACGTGGAGGAGCCATCGCGTGAGTGCGGCCTGCCCCTCGAGCGATGGATTCGGTTCCACGGCCAACCGGGTGACGGGGCCGTCCTGATAATGCGTCGCGGCCTTCCAGGTGCGCAGCCGACGGAGCAGATCCAGGTGGGTGATCGCCAACACGTCCACTCCGCCCAGGACATCGAGCGCGTACCGGGCGAGCACCGCGTCGAACCAGCCATAGCGGACATGGCCCTGCCAGTCATTGAGCGTGTTGTGCTCGGAGAGCAGCGGCCGCAATTCCTCCGTCTCCGTGGGCAGCGGTCCCGCGCCGTGCCGCACCATGTGGCCGCGCAGCACCCCCACCCGCTGGACATCCAGGTCCACGCCACTCTCGGTGATGAGGCCGATCGCGTTGTCCGCGGTGCAGCGGGACCAGGTGGTGTACGGGTGAAAACCCCGCCACTCGTCGAGTAGCACGCCCTGCGCTCCCTCGAACACCGTGGCGGGGGCCTCAGCCATCCAGCGCGCGAGCAGGGTGTCCGCGGCCACGAGTCCGAGTGTCTCCAGCCGCGTTGCCCGCTCCATCCACGCGTCGATGATGCCCTCGGCCGCGAAGATGGAGCGCTCGCGCCGGACCTGGGGACTGTCGGGAAGGGAGTCTCCGAGGGCTCGCAGCTCCTCGTGCTCGCGCTCCCGGACACGCTGGAGCTTTCGCCGCAGCCGGGGCACGTCGCGCAGGTCTCCCGCGAGCACGGTGTCCTCCGGCCAGGCGAGCGCGTCCCGCACGGTCTCGCCCACGCCAACGCCGCAGCTGCCGTGCCGGGAGCCGCCACGGGCCAGCTCCCGCAGCCGGTTGGCGGCCTGGTGGAAGGGCGTGATGACCCGCGCGCGTTCGCTGATCCGCAGGCGCGAGAACACGTCTCCCACGCCCTGGGCGCGCAGCGCCTCTCCCTCGAGCAGCAGCGCGGTGGGGTGGAGGAGGAAGGGGTGGGCGAGGAAGGTGCGCACCCCGGGGACGAACGTCCCCGCGCCGAACTGCGCGAAGGTGTGGTGCCGGCCCTCCGAGGTGACGACGTTGTGGCCCGCCTGCGCGCCGCCGTTGTAGCGCACCACGAGCGACGCCCGGTCGCGCCGCACGAGGTAGTCCGTCATCAGCCCCTTGCCCGCGTCGCCGAACCCCAGGTCGATGACGATGGAGGCGCGCCGCGGGCCGCTCGGAGCCTTCACTTGAGGATGCGGACGAGCCGCTGCAGGACCCCCTCTGACGCCGGCGCCCCCACCAGCGCGGGCCCTCCCGAGCGGCCGAGCGCCTCGGCCAGCGGCGTCAGGGCGCGCAGCGTCGCGTGCACGGACGGACGGGGCACGTTCGCCTCCTGGAGGACGCGGCCCAGGCCGTCGATGTCCGGGACGAGCCCCTCGTAGAGGCAGATGGCCCCCGCGGACACGAAGCAGATGTCCTCGGCGGACTCCATGCACAGCACATGGTCGCCGAGCAGCTCACGCCAGCGTGACTCGCACTTCGCGCGGCGGTTCACGTCGGGGATGACGAAGAAGGGCACGAAGGTCTTCTGCAACTCGGCGACGATCTCCTCGATCTTCAGGTCCTCGTCGAGCCGGTCTCCGATGATGCCCTCGACGATGTGCTTGGAGAGGAGGGGGTAGGGCAGCTCGTCGCCCGTCATGAAGAGGTAGCCCTTCTTCTCGCGCTTCTCGACGCAGTCCATCGCCGTGTGCTCGGCGAGCAGGTACAGGCCCAGCTCGTAGCTCTCCTGTCCGGTGCCGCCGCCACGCCCCTCGAGGTAGCTCCAGGTGAGCCATTGATCCATCAACTCCGCGGTGGACTCGAACTGGCCCACCTGCAGCGGCGCCTCGTCGCTGTAGGCATCGCCCACGGCCATGAAGAGCAACTGGGGGTCCGCGACCTTGCAGTCGGTGAGGACCTTCATGAACTTGGGCAGCAACTCCGTGGCCATGAGCTTGGGAATGGTCCCCATGGAGCCCGTGACGTCCAGCGCGAAGACGATGCCCAGGGAGTTGGGGTGCTCGGCGCTGTCGCGGGCCTCGCGCACGCGGATGCCCTTGGGGTTCATCAGCGGGTGGCACTTGCGCTGCTGGAAGACCTCCTGCACCGGTACCTGGGCGCGGTCCTTCAGGAGGGCTTCGTGGGCCTGGTTGCTGTAGTTGCCGTACCCCATGTGCGTGCTCCTCGCGTCTGGGCGGCCGTGGACGGGCTCAAGGCATCACGAGTGGATGGAAGCCCGGGTGTCCGTGGACCGCGGCGCTCACTTCACCAACGCGCTCGCGAAGTGTCCAGGCCAGGTCCCGCTCTCCCTCGCCCTCCTCTCCCACCGCGGCGCGCTCGAGGAGGTCCGCCAGGGCACCAGGGACGGAGCGGGGGAGGGTGCCCCGGATGGGATCTCCGCCGAGCACCGAGATGATGCACCGGGCGCTCATCCGCACGTCGTCCACGGGCGTGGGCCGCTGGGAGTCCAGGAGGCTCGTGGGATAGAAGTCCTCGTAGCGCGTGCAGACGGCACGCAGGCGGGCTCCCTTCACGCGGTCCGCGCAACTGAAGCCCACGAGCCGCACGCCATGCTCGCCGTGCTGCACGAGCAGGTGCGGGGGGAGCACCGCGCCGTGCACGTAGCCCGCGCGGTGCAGCACCGCGAGCGTCTCCAGGATGCGCCGCCACATCCACACGGACACGCGTGGATCGACGCCCGAGGCATGCACCCGGCGCACGGCCTCGAAGGTGTGGAGGTAGCCGGGAGTCTGGCGCACGAGCAGGGCCTGGCGGCCCTCGTACGGTCCCCCGCGCAGGGGGCCGTGGGCCACGGGCTGGGGCAGGCGGGTGAGGAAGGCCGGGGCCTCGTTCCCGATGGCCGCTTGGAGTTCCACGAGCATCCTCCACTCGTGCTCCAGGAGCGGCGCGTGCTCGGGGTCACGCAGCACCTTCATCAGGACGCGCTCGGTGGGCCGTCGGGCCCGCTCGGCGGCGTAGACGTCCGAGATCTCCCCCCGTGCGAGGAGGGGGCCGGGAGCCCAGTGGCCCGTGCCGACGGTCCACCAGTGCGAGTAGCCGTGGCGGGCGGGGTCTTCCCACTCCTGGAGGGCCTGCCGGTAGCGCGCGACGGAGACGGCGCTCGGGTCGATCTGGACGGTGGTGCCGCAGTAGCCACAGACGGTCGAGCGGGCGAAGCGCCCCGGAGCGAGGGGGGCGTTGCACTGGGGGCACTTCACGACGCGCTCGGCCATGGGGCGTTCTCTCCTGGGGGCTGCTGCCCGCGAGGATAGTCGCTCAACGCGCGAGCCGGCTCACTTGCCCAGGCTGGCGATGTCGATCACGAAGCGGTAGCGCACGTCGCTCTTGATCATGCGCTCGTAGGCCTCGTTGATCTTCTGCACGGGGATGACCTCGATGTCCGCGGCCACGTTGTGCTTGCCGCAGAAGTCGAGCATCTCCTGGGTCTCGCGGATGCCGCCGATGAGCGAGCCGGCGAGCCGGCGCCGGCGGAAGACGAGGGGGCCGGCGGCCAGGGGCACGGGGGCCTCGGGCAGGCCCACGAGCACCATGGTGCCATCCACCTTCAGCAGGCCGAGGTAGGCGTTGTAGTCGTGCGGGGCGGAGACGGTGTCGAGGATGAAGTTGAAGGAGCCCGCGAGCTTCTTGAACGTGTCCTTGTCCGACGTGGCGGCGAAGTGCCTGGCACCCAGGGCGAGCGCGTCCTCGCGCTTCTTCTCCGAGGTGCTCAGCACGGTGACCTCGGCGCCCATCTCCTTGGCGAGCTTCACGCCCATGTGGCCGAGCCCGCCGAGGCCCACCACGGCCACCTTGTCCCCGGCCTTCACGCCGAAGTGGCGCAGGGGCGAGTAGGTGGTGATGCCCGCGCACAACAGCGGCGCGGCGCGGTCCAGCGGGATGGAGTCGGGGATGCGCAGCACGTACTGCTCGTCCACCGTGATGCGGGTGGAGTAGCCCCCCTGGGTGGCGGCGCCGTGGCGATCCTTGGCGTTGTACGTGCCCACCATGCCCCGGTCGCAGTACTGCTCCTCGCCCGCCTTGCAGTTGTCGCACTCGCGGCAGGAGTCCACGAAACAGCCCACGCCCACGGAGTCGCCGACCTTGTAGCGGGTGACGGACTTGCCCACCTGGGCGACCTTGCCGACGATTTCATGGCCGGGCACGAGCGGGTACTTCGCCTTGCCCCACTCGTCGCGCACCGTGTGGATGTCCGAGTGGCACACGCCACAGAAGAGGATGTCGATGAGCACGTCGTGAGGGCCGGGCTCGCGGCGCTCGAACGAGAAGGGTGCCAGGGGGGCCTTGGCGCTGGGGGCGGCGTAGGCTTGAACGGTCGGCATGAGGAAGACTCTCCGAAAGGTGAAGGACAACGCGACGCGCGCCGGGTCGACTCGAACCCGAGGGCGAAGCGGGAGAGTAATGGGCGCTCCTGGACGCTGCCCTGAAAGAATGTGGGGGCGTGAGTGCTCGCGTGCTTATACGTGCGAGCGCTCAGCACCGGGGGTACGGCTGACACCGGAATGTCAGCGGCCAGCGTCCGGGGCAGCGGCGGGTGCCTTGCCCTCCGGTTCTTCCACGCCGACGTTCCCGGCGTTCACGAGCTCCGAGTCGTCGCGCAGGAAGACCCGGGCGCTGGCGCTGACCTCGTCCGGGGTCATCCCGGTGAGGAGCGCGCTCGCGGTGCGGGCGCGGCTGGTGAGCGCCGTCTCGCCGAGCGCTCCGTGGATGCGGGTGAGCGCGATGTGGATCTCCGGATCGAACGGGTCCGCGGAGAGGGCATCCAGGTAGGACTGGCGGGCCTTCTGGTAGTCCTCGCGGTGCAGGAAGATGCGGCCCAGGTGCACGTTGGTGGAGGGGGAGCCCGGGTGCACGCGCAGCGAGCCGCGCAGCACCTGCTCCGCCTCGTCCAGCCGGCGCAGCTCCAGGAGCGCGAGCGCGTACTTGTTGGACACGGACTCGTACTTGTCGCCCACGAGCTTGTGCGCGCGCGAGTACTCCTCGGCGGCGGCTTTGATGCGGTTGCGCTCGCGCATGAGCTCGCCCAGGTGCGCGAACTTGCGCGCCGGTATCTCCGTCACCTCCGCGAAGTCGCCGAAGGAGATCTCCCGTCCCTTCTTCTTGTCGTCCGGCTCCTTGGCGTTCTCCTTGAGGACGACTTCCTCGGGCGGCAGCAGCTCCTGGGGGAAGGGCTGCTGCTTGATGTGCGCGAGCCAGTTCTTCTCGAACTGGGCGAAGGACATGGCCGTGGCGCCCTCCACCGCCTTGCGGTCCTGCTTGCCATCGCGCAGGCCGAGGATGATGTCGCGCAGGCCCCGGTTGCCCTGGGTCTTGTAGACGTAGTCCATGGCGAAATAGACCTCGGCGAAGGCGGTGGCGGCGTCCTCGGCGGTGGGCAGCATGGCGATGGACGGGTGCATCTTCTCGAAGGGGATGAGCTTGTCCTCCTTCACCCGCCGCCCGAGCAGCGCCAGCGTGGAGGGCGTCATGGCGAGTCCCGGCTTGCCGCGCCAGCGCGACTCGAGGAACTTGGCCAGGCCCTCGTGCAGCCAGATGGGCACGGTGTTGTGGCTCATCTGGCTGACGACCAGGTGGATGTACTCGTGCGCGAGCGTGTCCTGCCAGTCGTAGCCGCGCGCCACGGCCTTGGGGCTCGTCACCATGAGCTTGTTGAACTTGCAGATGGCGATGGTGCCCGTCGTTTGAATCTGCTGGTAGGTGAGGGTGCTCACCTTGGACAGCTCGCGCGCGTTGTTCACCACCTCCACGCGCACCTTGCCCGGAGGCCGGTGGCCCAGGTCCTCGGCGAGCGCGCGGTGGATGGACTCCAGCGTCTCCAGCGCGTAGGGCGCCAGCACCTCGTCCTTGCCCGGAGGGTAGTAGAAGACGAAGTGCTCGCTTTCCACGGAGCGGTGGCTCTTGATGATGTCGCGCGTGTCCTTGGCCAGCCGCAGGTAGCTGCCCGGCTTGTCCTCGATGCGGGCCTTCTGCAGGAGCTCCACGGCCTCCGGGTAGTTGCCTTCCTCGAAGGCAACGCGGCCCTGGAAGTATTTGAGCGGCTCGATGTCGTCCGGGACGAGGCCCTCGAGCGCCGTCAGCTCGCGGCGCGCGGTGGGCACGTCCCAGTTGTCCAGCGCCGACTCCACCCGGCCCAGCCGCTCCTTGGCCTCGTTCTTCGACGACTCCTGGGCGCGCGCGCCCAGGGGAGTGCTCAGCACCAGCGCCAGCAGCAACAGGGATGTGCTCGCGGCACGCGTCATCACTTCACCAGCTCCTCGTAGTAGCGCTTCACTTGATCCCGGTACTTCTCCGGCGTGCCTTCCTTCATGGCGTCGAGCAGATCCTTGCGGAACTCGCGCGGCGCCTGGTAGGCCTCCTCGTCGGGGATCTCCACCTTGTCGCGCGGATCCTGGCCGTTGCCCTGTCCGCGGCCCGAGCCCATGCCCATGGGCAGCGGCAGCCCGCGTCCCTTGCCCTTGCGCTGCTGGCTCTCCTTCATCTGCTTCTGGAACTGGCGCAGCCCCTCGAGCGCCGCCTGCTGCTCGCCGTGGCCCCGGTTGGCGTCCTTGCCCTGCATGCGCTGCGCGGCCTCGCCCATGCGCCGGCCAATCTCCTCCATCTGCTCGCCGGCCTCCTGACCGAACAGGGGCGCCATCTGCTCCATCTCCTCCATCTGCTGGCGCAGGCCCTTGGACTGCTGCTCCAGCGACTGCTGCTCCTGGGCGAGCTGCTGCAACTGCTGCTTCTCCTGGGGGCTGAGCTGCGAGCCGGGAGGTGGGAAGAGCGACTGGAGCTTGCGATTGATCTCCTCCATGGTGCGCGCGTCGTCCTCCAGCTTCTCGGCGAGTTCCTCCGACTGGCGGCGCACCGCGGGCGGGTTGCCGTACATCTCGTCCAGCGAGCGCTGCTGCTCGCCGTAGTGGGCGAGCTGCTGGGCGGCCTCGGAGGCGCGCTGGACGGATTCCGCCGCCAGGTCGTAGTCGTCCACCTTGAGCGCGTTCTTCGCGTTCTCCAGCTCCGACTGGGCCTGCTCCAGCGGGAAGGAGGCGCGGCTGCTGAGCTGATCCGGCCGCAGCTCCTGGTAGTCCTTCTGCACCTGCTCGAGCTGCCGCTGCATCTCTTCCTTCATCGCCTTGCCGCGCTCGGCGAGCCGGTCCTGGTTCTGCTTCTTGGCCTGGTCGCGGATGGCCTGGGTGGCGTCGGCCACGCGCTGCTGCTCCTTGGCCGTCTTCTCCAGGTCGCTCATGAACTGGCCGAACTTCTGCGTGAGCTCGGGGAACTGCTCGCCGCCGAACTCCTCCTGCGCGTCGTTGAGGCCGTTGAGCATCTCGTCCATCTGCATGGACAGCTCCTGGAGCTTGGCGAGCGCCTCGTCCGTCTTGCCCTCGCGCATGAGGCGCTCCACGTCATCCAGCGCGCTCTGCATGTCCTGGTCCTCCATCATGTCCTGAAGGGCCTCGGCGTTGAGGTGCTCGTCGCGGATGCCCCGGCGCAGCTCGGCCATGCGCTGCATCAGCTCCTCGATGCGCGCGCGCATCTGCTGGATCTGCTGCATCACCTGCTCGCGCGTCTGCTCGTCGGGCTTGGACTTGTACTCCTCGATGAGGTTGGCCAGCTCCCGGCGCTCGTTGGCGAGCTGCTTGGCCAGCTCCTGCAGCGCCTCGAGCTTCTGCCGGTCCAGGAGCGACTCCAGGTAGAGCACGTCCTTTTCCAGCTCGACGATCTCCTCGTTGACGAGCGCGCCCAGGCGCTCGCCGATGCCGAAGTCTCCTCCACCTCCAGCCTGGCGCTGCTGGGTGCGTTGGTAGACGCGGCGGAAGTCCGAGGTGGCGCGCACGCGCTGGCCCAGCGTGCTGGCGATGTTGGTGAGCGCGGTGACGAGCTCGGCCGGGGTGTCGCGCTCGCGGCGCAGCTCCTGGGCGAGCGTGCCCAGGTCCGCCACCAGCGTCTGGCCGCTGGTGTCCACCGCCTGCGCGGCGAGCACCTTCTTCACGTCCCGCGGCTTCTCCCGCTCGGGGCCCTCGAGCCGGTCGGCCAGGTGGTCCACCATCCGGTCCCAGAGCGCCTCGACCTTCTGCAGCGCGGCGCGCAGGTGCTCGGCGGCGCTGTAGACGCGCAGCACCTGGGTGCGGCTCACGCCCCGCTTGGGGCCCTCCACCGCGTCGTTGTCCTTCGCCTCGATGAAGTAGGAGATGCGGTCTCCCGGTTGCACCTTCAGCGTGCCGAGGTTCCAGTTGTAGGTGCCCTTGTCGCGGCGGCCATCCTGGCGGGGCAGGGGGATGCGCGACTCCTCCTTGGAGCCCGGCACGCGGAAGACGAGCGCGAGGCCGTTGAGGCCATAGTCGTCGCTGGCCTCGTACTTGAGCACCACCTGCTGGCCGGGATCGATCTCGAGCTCCGCCGCGGGCGTGAGCAGCTGCACCTGGGGCGGGGCGTCCGCCTCCACGTTGAGCGGGATGTCCGGCCCGGTGGCCAGGGGAGAGCGGCCGGTGTCGTAGAAGACGAAGCGGTAGCTGCCCGCCTTCTTCGCCACGAAGGAGCCCACCAGCTCGCGCTTGTCCGTGACGGTGAGCGGGAGCGTCTCGCCGTTGACGACCAGCTCCGCGCGCTGCACCTCCCGGTCCGAGCGCGTCTTGAGCTGCACCTCGGTGCCCGCCGGAGCGCTCACCTCGCCGTTGGTGCCCGGCACGGTGCGTGGGGTGAGCCCCGTGTACGCCGGGTAGCGGTAGGTGATCTCGATGTCGCCGGTGATGGGCTCGCGCGTTTCGGCCTGGGCGATGGGGTTGAGCGACTCGAGCGCCTTGTTCCACCCCAGCCGCCAGTGCGTACCGGCGAGCAGGAGCACGCACGCGAGCACGAGCACCGTCCCGCCGAGCGCGAGCCCGGCCTGCTTCACGCGCGTGCCATCCACCACCTGGCCCACGTCCACCTGCCGCACGCGCGCGTCCATCTGGCGCAGGAAGGCATCGGCGAGGATGGGGGAGTGGCCCGGCTGGTGGTCCTGCTCCCGGGCCAGCTCCACCGCGGCGAGCACGTCCAGTGACAGGGCCGGCTGGCGCTCGCCGATGAGGCGCGCGGTCCGGAAGTCATCGCCCACGGTGCGCAGGGCGAGCCCGACGCCGAAGCCCACGGCGAGCAGCGCACCCGCCACGGGCGCGAGCATCATCACCCAACGGCCTCCCGTGGGCGTGAGCAGGGCGAGGAAGCCTCCGGCCACCCACAGTCCGAGGCACAGCGCGACTCCGAGCAGCGCGCCCTGGAGCCAGAGCTGACGGCGTTGGCGCGCGCGCACCGCTGCCAGCAGCTCCACGACGCCCGAGGGGCGCGGCCCGAGCGAGCGCACCGCGGGCGGCGCCGGGGGCGGAGGCGGTGGGGGAGGAAGTTCGGGACCTGGGGGCTGCGGGGGTTCGATGTTCACGCTGTCTCGTCCGCTCGGTCGTGTGGCAACCCCCGACAGGGTCGCCTATTTCCGATCTGTAGCAGGCTCGAGCGAGTAGCGCGCTGTCATGCACCCCGGGCGGGCGGGCTTTCGCCGCCCGTGTCCGGCGTTGGAAGCTTGGGGCGGCCGTTCAGCGGTTGGCCGGTTCGTCGGCGGCCGGCGCCGCGGCTGCTTCTTCCCTGGACAGGGAGGTGCCCTGGGCATACTCGCCCGGTGCCTCCGCTCCTCCCAGCTCCTCGGCGAGCGCCATCAGGGCTTCCTGGGCACTCTGAAGCCGGGCGCGCGACAGGCGCGAGAGGACGCGCTCCACGGCGGCCTCCACGGTCCCCGTGGCGGGCACATCCAAGGTACGGCCCGCCTCGGTGAGGGCGAAGAGGGCCTTGCGTCCGTCGAGCGGATCCGACTTGCGCTCGAGCAGGCCCCGCTTCTCCATGCGCTTGAGCACGCCGGTGAGCGTGCTGGGGTGCACGTGCATGATCTGCGCGAGCCGACCCGCGGTGATGCCGGGAAAGCGCCCCACCAGCCGGAGCACCAGCCGCTGCGGACCCGTCAGGCCCAGCGTGGACTCCATGCGCTTGGAGGTGGACTGCAACCCGTGGTCGACCGCCCACAGCAGCCGCATGAACTCCAGGACCTCGCCTAGAGGGGCCTTGTTGTCCCTGCCCGCAGTGGGCGACTCAGGCATTTCGTCGAGTGGCTTCATTTCTACAGTGTCCCTGAATTCTACCGGTGATCGCCTGTTCCGGCGCTGCACGGAGTCACGCATCCAAGTCCTACCTGTTTTGAAAAATCAATACCTTGGCGTTCCCAGGATCTTCCGGGGCCGTCCGTGGGCGGGGTGCCCTCCGAGTGACGGAACGAGAGTTCGTTGAGTTCCCCACGACTTCACTTTTGGAGGATTCTGCCCGTCACCCGGCACCCCTCCTCGGGGTCGCCCATGTGGGAGAAGGGCTCCTCAGGTATGACGCCATCGCTCGACTCGGAAGCCCGGAAGCGCGACCAGGAGGACCTGGAGGGGTTCGAGCTGCCCTTCTTCCAGAAGCTCGTCGTCCTGCTCTGGGCCCTGCTCGTCAGCATCCTCGCGCGGCTCACGGACCTGGTGCTGGTGCTCGGGCGTCCCCGGCTGCTGCGGCCCTACCTGGGCATCTGGCTCGCCGAGCGCCTGCGCTCCCCCTACCGGGCCCGGCGCACGTTCGAGGTGGTGAGGGCGCTGCGGAGCACGGGTCAGCGTTTCCGGGAGCTCATCTACGGCGAGACGCCGCTGATGACGGCGCTGTGGGCGTTCCGGCGGGCGGGGCTGGGTGCGGACAGCCGGCTGGTGGACCTGGGGGCGGGGCGGGGGCGGGTGCTCATCGCGGCGCGCTGGCTGGGGGCGGAGGCGGTGGGCGTGGAGCTCCTCGCCAGCCACGTGGAGAGCGTGGCGAAGTGGCTCGTGCCCGCGGGCATCACGCTCGAGCAGGGAGACGCGGCCCGGGCGGAGCTGAGCGGCGCCACGCACGTCTTCACCAACTGGCTGGCGCTCACTCCGGAGACGAAGGCGAAGCTCGTCGAGCGCTTCCGCACCTGCGCGCCGGGCACGCGCTTCATCACGGTGGCGCATCCCATCGAGGCCGAGGACTTCGTGCTCCGCTCACGTCACCGGATGCTCTTCACCTGGGGCTTCGAGTTCGTGTGGATTCACGAGTACCGGCCCGGGTGAGCGTGGCGCTGGGGATGGGGTGATTCAATGAGGGAGAACATTCCCGTCATCCGCTTGCGGACGAAGGGCGGCAGCTCTGTGGTTGCCCGCGACGGCGTCATCCTCTGTCGCGCCATCCCTCCCTGACAAGGGCTGGGAAGTCATCCGCGAGCAAATACTCGAACGCCCTTGGGCCTGCTGCTCACCCTCGGCGAGTGGCCTGATGCCATCGATACCTCGAAGGAGCACCACCTGCCCCAATACCTGGCGCTGGCGCACCTGCTGGAGCCGTTCCTCTACGAGCAGCACACCAACAGGTTCTCCGTGGACAGGGACATCATGCGCCATTGGGTTCGCCATCTGTCCCGGATTGTTGGCGAAACCTGAACTAAACCGGGGCAGGCTCACGTCAGATGACGTAGTCGCCGACGAACACCTTGGCCATGCGCACGTCGGCGTGCACGAGGTCTCCCTCGACGACGCCCAGCTTGTCGAACTCGGCGCGCGGCACCTCGACGGCCATGCTCTCCCCGGTGGGCAGCTTGAGCAGCACTTTCACGTAACCGCCCACGGGCTTGAGCCGCTTCACCAGGCTCGTCGCGGGCTCTCCCACGCCCTGCGCCGGTTTGACGAGCGTGATGTCATGCGGACGGACGAAGGCCTGCACCGTCTCTCCCTCGCGCGCGCTCTGGGGCGCCTCCACCTCCAGCGAGCCCACCCGCGCCCGGCCCGACCGCACCTGGCCGCGCAGCACGCTCGTGCCTCCCACGAAGGACGCCACGAAGGGCGTGGCCGGCCGATCATAGATTTCCTCAGGTGGCCCCTCCTGCGCCACCCGCCCCTCGCTCAGCACCACCACGTGCTGGGAGATCTCCAGCGCCTCCTCCTGGTCGTGCGTGACGAGCAGCGTGGTGACACCCGTGCGCTCGTGCAGGGACTGGAGCCACTCGCGCAGCTCCACGCGCACGCGGCTGTCCAGCGCGCCGAAGGGCTCGTCCAAGAGCAGCAGCTTGGGCCGGATGGCGAGCGCCCGCGCGAACGCCACGCGCTGGCGCTGTCCTCCCGAGAGCTGCCCGGGATAGCGCGCGCCCAGCTCCTCCAACTGCACGAGCTTGAGCATCTCGTCCACGCGCGCCTCCACCTCGGCGCGCGGCAGCCGGCGCGTCTCCAGCCCGAAGGCCAGGTTCTCGCGCACCGTCATGTGCTTGAAGAGCGCGTAGCTCTGGAAGACGACCCCGATGCCGCGCTGCTGCACGGGCATGTTCGTGCAATCCACGCCCTCGATGAGCACGCGCCCCGCGTCCGGCAGCTCCAGCCCCGCGATGATCCGCAGCAGCGTGCTCTTGCCCGCGCCCGAGGGGCCCAGCAGCGTGGTGATGGCCCCCGAGGGCGCTTGGAAGGACACGTCCGACACGGCGGGCGTCCCTCCTTGCGTGAACTGCCGGGTCAGGTGCTCGACGATGACACTCATGGGGACTCGGCCCTCCACTCGACGTACTTCTTGATGGCCAGGGTGATCAGCGCGAGCAGCGTGAGCAGAGAGGCCACGGAGAACGCTCCCGCGAGGTTGTATTCGTTGTAGAGGATCTCCGCGTGCAGCGGCAGGGTGTTGGTCACCCCGCGCACGTGTCCGGAGACGACCGACACCGCGCCGAACTCGCCCATCGCGCGCGCGTTGCACAGCAGTACGCCGTAGAGCACGCCCCACTTCACCTTGGGCAGCGTGACGTGCCAGAAGGTGCGCCAGCCACTGGCCCCCAAGGACAGCGCCGCCTCCTCCTCGTCCTGCCCCTGCGCCTGCATGACGGGCAGCACCTCGCGCACCACGAAGGGGAAGGTGACGAACACAGTGGCCAGCACGATGCCGGGCACCGCGAAGATGACCTGGAGGCCCCGCTCGGCCAGCCACGGGCCGAACCAGCCCTGCCGGCCGAAGAGCAGCACGAAGATGAGCCCCGCGATGACGGGCGACACGCTGAAGGGCAGGTCGATGAGCGTGAGCAGCACGTCCCGTCCCCGGAAGCGGAAGTGGGCGATGAGCCACGCGGCGGCCAGCCCGAACACCAGGTTGAGCGGCACGGAGATGGCGGCGGCCACGAGCGTGAGGCGGATGGCGGACACCGTCTCGGGATCGCTCAGGGCCGCCAGGTACGCGCCCACGCCCTTCTGCAGGGCGTAGGTGAACACGGCCACCAGGGGCACGACGAGGAAGACGCCCAGGAAGGCGAGCGCCCCGCCGATGAGCAGCCAGCGCGTCAGCGCGGGCGCCGCGATGGTGCGCCGGGCGCGCTGTGGGATGACGGTGGCCGGGTGCATGGGCGCGGCTCTCCTCCTACTCGGTCCGGGCCTCGAGCCGGCGGTGGCTCCAGCGCTGGAGCAGGTTGACGACCAGCAGCAGCGCGAACGACACGAGGAGCATGACCCCGGCGATGGCCGTGGCGCCCGCGTAGTCGTACTGCTCCAGCCGGGTGATGATGAGCAGCGGCGCGATCTCCGTCTTCAAGGGCATGTTGCCGGAGATGAAGACGACCGAGCCGTACTCTCCGATGGCCCGGGCGAAGGCGAGCGTGAAGCCGCTGAGCAGCGCGGGGAAGATGGCCGGCAGCAGTACGTGCGTGAACGTCCTCCACGGCGAGGCGCCGAGCGTGGCGGCGGCCTCCTCCACGTCCGCGTCGAGCTCCTCGAGCACGGGCTGTACGGTGCGCACCACGAAGGGCAGGCCGATGAAGGTGAGCGCCACGCCCACGCCCAGCGGGGTGAAGGCCACCTTGATGCCCCAGGCCTCCAGGTAGCGCCCGTACCAGCCGTTGTGCGAGTAGAGCGTGGTGAGCGTGAGCCCGGCCACGGCGGTGGGCAGGGCGAAGGGCAGGTCCACCAGCGCGTCCACGAGCGCGCGGCCCGGGAAGCGGTAGCGCACGAGCACCCACGCCACGAGCAGTCCGAAGACGGTGTTGACGAGCGCGGCGAAGAAGGCCGCGCCGAAGCTCAGCCGGTAGGCGGCGAGCACGCGGGGCGAGGCCACGGTGGCCCAGAACTGCTCCCACGTCAGGCTGAACGTCTTGAGGAAGAGGGCCGACAGCGGAATGAGGACGATGAGGCCCAGGTAGAACCAGCTCAGGCCCAACGTCAGCCCGAAGCCCGGCAGGACGCGGCGGCGCGCGGAGGCTTGCATGGGCGCGCTCACTTCGCCTGGAGCACGTAGAGTTGATCGAACGTGCCGCCGTCCTCGAAGTGTTGCTTCTGCGCCTGCTTCCAGCCGCCCGCCACTTCCTCGAGCGTGAAGAGCTTCACCGGGGCGAGGCTCTTGCCGGCCTTCTGGGCGGCCTGGGCCGAGCGCGGCCGGTAGTGGTGCTTCGCGGCGAGCTCCTGTCCCTCCTCGGTGTAGAGGAAGCGCAGGTAGGCCTCGGCCAGGACGCGCGTGCCCTTGCGGTCCACGTTCTTGTCCACGAGGGCCACGGGCGGCTCGGCGAGGATGCTGTCCGTGGGGGTGATGATCTCGAAGCGCTCGGGGCCCACCTCCTGGGTGAGCAGGTAGGCCTCGTTCTCCCAGGCGATCAGCACGTCCCCGAGTCCGCGCTCGGCGAAGGTGGTGGTGGCGCCGCGCGCGCCCGAGTCCAACACGGGCACGTTCTTGAACAGGGCGGTGATGTACTGACGCGCCTGGGCCTCGTCCCCACCGGACTTGCGCAGCGCATGGCCCCAGGCGGCGAGGTAGTTCCAGCGCGCGCCCCCGGACGTCTTGGGATTGGGGGTGATGACGGACACGCCCGGGCGCACCAGGTCCTCCCAGTCATGGATGCCCTGGGGGTTGCCCTTGCGCACCACGAAGACGATGGTGGACGTGTACGGCGCGCTGTGCTCGGGCAGGCGCGACTGCCAGTCGGCCGGCAACAGCTGCGCCTTGTCGTGCAACATGTCGATGTCGTACGCGAGCGCCAGCGTCACGACGTCCGCGTCCAGCCCGTCGATGACGGCGCGCGCCTGCTTGCCCGAGCCGCCATGGGACTGCTTGATGGTGGGCTTCGTCCCCGTCTTCGCCTCCCACTGTTTGGCGAAGGCGGCGTTGATGTCCGTGTAGAGCTCGCGCGTGGGATCGTACGAGACGTTGAGCAGGGTGGGGGCGTCGGTGGACGCGGCGCCGGGCTTCGAGCAGCCCGTCCAGACGGACAGGGCGGCCAGGAGCACGGTCAGCAGGGACGCGGTGAGGGGCGGGTGATGGGTCTTCATGTGGTGGCCTTGGTCGGGTGACCGCGAGTTCCCGGGTGCATTCGAGGCCCGACAAGAGCCATGAAAGTCGAAGGCCCACCGTCCCTCGCGGGCGTGGGCTCTTCCTTGCTCGCCTCCGTCAGCCTCCACGCTGACGGCGGACGAGCGCCCACCGCCGGGACCGACAGCAACAGCAGACTTCCTGGCGGCTCGGAGTGGACATTGATGGGCCTAACGTGCCCGCCACATGTCCGTTTGTCAAGACGACTCTCCGTTATAGCGGAAGGGGGCCTCGTCGGAGGGCAGGCGGCGCGGCCGGACGGCTCCGAGGCCTTCCGGGCGGGTCGGCTAGAGTGGGCACCATGCAAGCCGCCGTACCGCGCGCCGCGCGCTCATCCCAGTTGCTGCAGGAGTACCTGGCCCAGGACGTCGTCCCCCGGGAGGTGTCCATCGCCCGGTTCATGCGCGGCATGGTGTCGTTCAGCTGCGTGGCGGCGCTGCTGCTCGTCGGGCCGATCGGCTGGAAGCTGTCGTTGTGCCTCGCGGCGCTCACGGGCGCGTTGAGCATCTATTACACGCTCATGCTGCGCGCCCTGCGGGAGGGCGGCTTCCACCCGGCGATGCAGTGGGTGGACAGCGCCCTCACGGTGTCCATTCCGGCCGTGGTGTTCCTCGCCGACGTGTACTTCAACGGCGCCGTGTACGCGCTCACCACGCCGCCCGCGTATGCCTGGGGCACGCTCATCGTCGTGTGCGCGCTGCGCACCAACCGCTATCTGGCCTACTTCGCCGCGGGGCTCGCGGCGCTGGAGTACCTGCTGCTCTACCTGCTGGTGGCCCTGCCCCGGCTGCCCCCCGGCTCCCCGGACACCCTGGAGCTGCCCATGGTGTTCCTGCGCTGCATGTTCCTCTTCTCCTATGGCCCGCTCACGGCGACGCTCGGCACGCTCATCATGAACAAGGCCGGGGACGCGCTGCGCGCCATCCGGGAGAAGGACGTGATGGGCAAGTACTTCCTCCACGAGCGGCTGGGCGTGGGCGGCATGGCCGAGGTGTTCCGCGCCACCTACAGCCCCGAGGGCGGCTTCGAGAAGCAGGTGGCCATCAAGCGCGTGCTGCCCGCGTACGCGGACAACGAGGAGTTCCTCGCCCTGTTCCGGCGCGAGGCGGAGCTGGGCTCGCTGCTCAACCACCCCAACATCGTCCAGGTGCTCGACCTGGGCCGGCACCAGGGCACGGTCTTCCTCGCCCTGGAGTATGTGGATGGCCTGCCGTTGAGCACGCTCCTGCAGCGCGTGCGGCGGCTGCCGCCGGCGGCGGTGGCCTACATCGGCGCGGAGATGGCCCTGGCGCTCGCGTACATGCACGGGCGCACGGGCCGCCGTGGCGAGCCGCTCGGCCTCGTGCATCGCGACCTCAACCCCCCCAACATCCTCCTGTCGCGCATCGGCGAGGTGAAGCTGTCGGACTTCGGCGTCGCACGCGCGGCCAAGCAGCTCGCCCTCACCCGTGCCCAGACGGTGCGCGGCAAGGCGGGCTACATGGCGCCCGAGCAGGCCCACGGCCTGGAACTGGATGGCCGCGCGGACCTCTTCTCCCTGGGCCTCACCCTGTACGAGGCCCTCACCGGCCAGCCCGCCCTCCACGGAGAGACCGACGCCGAGCTGATGATCGCCTCCACCCAGCAGGACGTGCCCCCGCCCTCGCACCTCGTGCCGGGCCTCTCACCCGCCCTGGACGCCATCATCGCCGGCTTGCTGCGCAGGGACCTGGAGCAGCGCACGCGCTCGGCGGAGGTGCTGGGGCGGCAATTCCTGGCGCTCCCGGGCGCCGAGGCCCCGTATGTCCATGGTCAGCGGCAGTTGCTCGAGGCCCTGCGCGAGGCCACCACTCAGCCCGCC
The DNA here is from genome assembly GCF_000335475.2 of Cystobacter fuscus DSM 2262. Taxonomy (NCBI): domain Bacteria; kingdom Pseudomonadati; phylum Myxococcota; class Myxococcia; order Myxococcales; family Archangiaceae; genus Cystobacter; species Cystobacter fuscus. The sequence goes on from NZ_ANAH02000010.1 coordinate 416,296, forward strand.
ACGCCCGTGCAGCCCCTGCAACTCACTCCCGACATGGCCCTGACCGAGGCGGCCGAGGCGCTGCCCGCTCCCCACGCGGGCCGGCGCTGAGGCGCGCCCGGTCCATGCCGTCCTCCTGGGCGTAACGCCCGCCGCCGCTCGCTTCCGCCGCGTCCCTTCACTCATGGATTGCGGACATGCGGATATTCGTATATTGGAATGTCCTCATGTCGTCCGCCGCCCACCTGGAAGTCCAACGAGCCTGTCGGCTCTTCAAGGCGCTGGGGGATGAAACGCGCCTGCGCATCGTGGCGCTGCTGTCCCACGGGGAGCTGTGCGTCTGCCACCTGGAGTCCGCCCTCGGGCTGACGCAATCCAACACCTCCCGCCAGCTCGGCGTGCTGCGCGCGGCCGGTGTGGTGGAGCCCCGCCGCGAAGGCAGCTGGGTCTACTACCGGCTCGCCCCTCAGCTCGACGAGGTGTGCAAGCAACAGCTCGAGGCGCTCGTGGGCACCTTCGGCAAGCGCGAGACGCTCCGCCAGGACGTGGAGCAACTCCTCAAGGTTCGCGGGCCCGACTCCTGCCGGTGAGCCTTGGCCCTCGCGCCTCTCCCCCTTCTTCTCCCATGAGGACACACCCCGTGCCCGATGCCCTCGTCAGACGACTCTCCTTCATCGACCGCTTCCTGCCGGTCTGGATCTTCGCCGCCATGGCCCTCGGCATCGGCCTGGGGCGGGCCTTCCCCGACATCGGGGCACGGCTGGACACGGTGAAGCTCGACACCGTCTCCCTGCCCATCGCCCTCGGCCTGCTGTGGATGATGTACCCGGTGCTGGCGAAGGTGCGTTACGGAGAGCTGGGCCGGCTGCGCTCGCGCGGCAAGCTCTTCGGCGTCTCGCTCCTGCTCAACTGGGTGGTGGGGCCGGTGTTGATGTTCGTCCTGGCGTGGGTGCTGCTGCCGGACCTGCCCCACTACCGCACGGGCCTCATCCTCATTGGCCTCGCCCGCTGCATCGCCATGGTGCTGGTGTGGAACATGCTCGCCTGTGGCAGCAACGAGCTGGCCGCGGTGCTGGTGGCGCTCAACTCCGTCTTCCAAATCCTCTTCTACTCGGTGCTTGGCTGGTTCTTCATCACCGTCGTCCCCGGCTGGCTCGGCGCGGAAGGCGCCGCGTTCGACGTGTCCATGTGGAGCATCGCCAGGAGCGTGCTCATCTTCCTCGGCGTACCGCTGGTGGCGGGGGCGCTCACCCGCATCGGGCTGACCCGGCTCAAGGGCGAGGAGTGGTACGAGAAGACGTTCCTGCCGCGCCTGGGGCCCACCGCGCTGCTCGGGCTGCTCTACACCATCGTCCTGATGTTCGCGATGCAGGGGGAGAAGATCACCCGCCTGCCATTGGACGTGGTGCGAATCTCCATTCCGCTGATGCTCTACTTCGTCATCATGTTCGCCTCCGCCTTCTTCCTCTCGCGCAAGCTGGGCTTCAGCTACGAGGAGACGGCTTCGCTGTCCTTCACGGCGGCGGGCAACAACTTCGAGCTGGCCATCGCGGTGGCGGTGGGCGTGTTCGGCATGGCCTCGGGTGAGGCGCTGGCGGGCGTGGTGGGCCCGCTCATCGAGGTGCCCGCCCTCATCGCCCTCGTCTACCTCTCCTTGTGGCTGAGGCGCAGGCTCTTCCCGGAGTCGGAGTCCGTCGTCCTGCCCCGCCGCCTCGAGGGCGCGCGTCCGGAGTAGCCCACCCCACTCCCTGGAGCTTCCATGAAGACCGTCATCTTCGCCTGCGTCCACAACGCGGGCCGCTCGCAAATGGCCGCCGCCTTCTTCAACGCACTGGCGGATCCGACGAAGGCCCGCGGTGTGTCCGCCGGCACGCAGCCGGGGGAGCGTGTCCACCCGGAGGTGCAGACCGCCATGGCCGAGGTGGGCATCGACCTGTCGGGTGCGAAGCCCCAGCGCCTCACGGACGAGCTGGCCCGGGGCGCCCACTGGCTCATCACCATGGGGTGCGGTGAGGCGTGCCCCCATGTGCCGGGCCTCCAGCGTGATGACTGGCCGCTGGAGGACCCCAAGGGCAAGCCCGTGGAGCAGGTCCGGCGGATTCGCGACGAAGTCCGCTCCCGCGTGTCGGAGCTGCTGGCCCGGCAGGGTTGGGCCCGGTAGCTCCTCCACGCGCTTGAAGGGCCGCTTCTCCCGGAAGGCGATGATGCGCTGGGCGGCCTTGGCGCCCACGCTCGGCAGCGCGTCCAGTCCACCCTCCACGCCGTAGCGTCCGCCTCCGCCCGCTCCCGCCGCGTCCTTCTTGTCCGCCGCCTCGCGCACGTGCAGCTTGCCGTCCAGCGGCAGCACGTCCAGCAATACATTGAGCGAGCCGTCCTTGTTCACGAACGCGCTGCCCGCGCGCACCCAGATGCTCCCGCCCTTGCCCTCGCGGATGGAGAACACCGCCAACCGCTTTCCCGCCGTCAGCATCGTTTGATCCTTTGTCCTGCCCGCGCCTGGAGTGGCACGGTCCCTCGCCCCACAGCAGCGGTCATGCCAACGCGGCCCACCTCGGAGGACACCCGCGCGGGGCGTACACGCCGGCTTCTTCCATCCCGGCGCGAGGACGGAGCCGGGGCGCGCTCCCACCACCCGGAGCGCCGTTGTGCTCCCGCGTCCCACCGCGTCATGGGGACTAGCGCGGTTGAAAACCGTGCACACCTTGGTGCCCTCGCCACATGAGCTGGAGGCAGGAACCGTGCATCTGAAGTTCTCCACCCTCGCGTCACAGTTCCTGGATGATCCCCAGTCCGTGCGGCGCGCGGTGTGCTGGCCGGTGCTGGTGTGGGAGGCCACTCCCGTGGGCGTGGGTCCTGCCTTTTCCCGCAGGACCATGACGGGACTGTCGCTGCGCCGCCCCACGGTCGCCGAGCCGCTGGTACTCGAGGTGCGCAAGCGCTCGCACGCGATGACGCCCGCCACGGGCATCGTCCTGGGCCGCACGCTCGACAGCGACATCATGGTGGAGGACCCCACCGTGTCGCGCGTGCACGCCTCCTTCAACGAGGAGGCGCAGACGGGCATGTGGTACGTCTCCGACAGCGGCAGCCACAACGGCACCTGGCAGAATGGCACCCTGCTCATCCCCGGCCGGCCGTCGCCCCTCTTCGAGCGGGCCTCGCTGCGCTTCGGGGACGTGATGGCCACCTTCCTCCAGTTCTCCGCCTTCAATCAGTTCATTCTCGACTGGTTGGCGCGTCACTCGCGCGCCACGCCCACGCCTGTGTCCGAGAGCTTCTTGACTCGCCACGGGGAAGCCCCCTAGGAAAGGCACGCCCCTGGGGCCCATGCCGGGCCCTCGAGCGGGAAGGCGGGCCCATGCGGTGGTCTTCCCTCGCCGGGTGCCTGGCACTCGGCACGAGCGCGTCCGTCCTCGCCCAGCCTCCCGAGGCTCCAGGAGGCGAGCCCTTCCGCGTTCCCACCGTGGAGGTGGAGGAGGCACGTCCCGTCTCCGAGCCCGCGCAGTCCGCCTCGCGGCGTGATCCCAGCGGTGCCCTGACGGTGATCGACGGGGAGGAGGGCGCGGGCGCGGCGCGCGACACCGCGGCGCTGCTGTCCACCGCGCCCGGCGTCGTGGTGCAGGACTCGGGCGGCTACGGACAGAGCAAGGCCGTGGTGGTGCGCGGGGCGTCCTCGAATGGGACGCTGGTGCTGCTCGATGGCATTCCCCTCAACGGGGCCGGAGGCATCGCGGACGTGTCACGCGTGCCCGTGGCGCTGGCCGAGCGCATCGAGGTGCTGCGCGGCGGCGCCGGGGCGCGCTACGGCTCGGGAGGACTCGGCGGCGTCATCAACATCATCACCCGCCGTCCGGGTGAGACCGCCCGCGTGGCGGGTGAGCTGTCGTATGGGATCTGGGACACGGCGGTGGGCTGGCTGTCGGCCACGGGGCCGATCGCGGGCAACGAGGTGCTGCTGTTGCTCCACGGCGGCCTGTCGCGCGGGAACTTCCGCTACCTCTTCGATCCGAGCCCCACGCTGCCCGGGGACGCGCTCGTGGAGTCGCGGCGCGCGAACAACGATGCCCACGGGGCCGGGGGACTGCTGCGGCTGCGGCGCGAACTGGGCGGGGGCTTCTCCGTGGACGCGCTGGGCGAGCTGTCCCTCGACGGGCGTGGGCTCGCGGGCACCGCGCAGAATCCGAGCGTGGACGCACGGCAGTCCGCGCGCCGGGGCTCGGCGACGGTGCGGCTCGCGGGCGCGTTGCCGGGAGGCGGGAGCGTGGAGGCGCGCGCGTACTACCGGCGGGACGGGCTGGCGCTCGACGGAGGCGCGTGGGGCGGGACACCGGCGCAGGTGCAGCGGGTGGGGAGCGTGGAGGCGGAGGGGCGGAAGCGGTGGGGGCGGCACGCCCTGTCCGCGCTGGTGGGCGTGGGGGGCGAGGCCGTGTCCGCCGCGGAGACGGCCGCGGCCTCCGGAGGAGCGCCCGCGTGGTTGCGCGCGAGTGTCATGGCGATGGACGAGGTGCGGGCGTGGGACGAGCGTCTGACGATCGCGCCCTCGGTGCGCGTGGAGCGGGCGGGACCCTATACGTTGTGGTCGCCGAAGCTGGGCGCCACGCTGCTCCTGCCCGCGGGCTTCGAGCTGCGGGCCAACGCGGGACGGGCCCACCGCGCGCCGTCCTTCCTGGAGTTGTACGTGCGCCAGGGCACGCTCCTGCCCAACCCGGCGTTGCGCCCCGAGAGCGCGCTGTACGCGGACGCGGCGGTGGTGCACCGCTCGGAGGTGTCCTCCGCCTCGGTGGGGGGCTATGCGAGCCTCTACGAGGATCTCATCTCCTACGAGGCCTATCCGCCCGGAGCGGCCCGGCCCTACAACTTCGTCCGGGCGCGCGTGGTGGGGCTCGAGGCCGAGGGCGAGTGGCGGCCCCATCCGTTCCTCTCGGGCGCGTTGAGCTACACGCTCACCGTGTCGAATGACCTGCAACGCGACGGGCGCTTCTACCTGCGCGAGCTGCCCTACCGGCCCCGGCACAAGCTGTTCGCGCGGGTGCTGGGAGGACCCCGGTGGCTCACGGGACGCGTGGAGGTGCTGGCCCAGTCGGCCCACGCGCTGTCGCGGGACGGCGTGCTGACCCTGCCCGGCCGGGCCTTCGTCCACACGGGGGTGTCCAGCACTTTCGGCTCGCGCCCGGAGCTCACCGTGTCCCTCGAGGTGCGCAACCTGTTCGACGCGCGCGTCGAGGACTTCGTGGGCTATCCCCTGCCGGGCCGCGCCGTGTACGTGTCCGTGTCGGGCGCGTTCGAGCCGGGAAGGAAGACGCCATGACGCCGAGGCGATGCGGAGGGGTGGTTTTCGCGGTGCTCCTGTGCCTCGTGCTGGCGGGGTGTCCGGACGAGGGGCCACTGTGCGCCGAGGGCCTGAGCGCTTGCGGAGCGGAGTGCGTGGATCTCTCCAGCTCCTCGTCCCAGTGTGGCGCGTGCGGGGTGGCCTGTTCCGCCACGCAGCAGTGTGTCGAGGGGGCCTGTCAGTGCCGGGTGGGGGCGGTGCTGTGCGGCGGGGAGTGTGTCGTGACGGCGTCGGACCCGGCGCACTGTGGCGGGTGCGCGGGCGCGGGCGGCGTGGCATGTGGCCCCGAGCAGGTGTGCGAGCAGGGTGAGTGCAAGGCCGCGTGTACCCTGGCGTCCTCGGCGCTCTGCGGGCGCTCGTGCGTGGACGTGCGGACGGATGCCTTCCATTGCGGCGCCTGCGGGAGCGTGTGCGCGGACGCGCGGAGTTGTCACGGGGGCCTGTGCACGGATGACGTCGTCGCCGCGTGTTTCAACACCGGACAGGTGGTGGGCATCCAGGCGGGAGCGGACGTGCGGGGGCCCGCGGTGAGGGTGGGCACGAGTCCCGTGTCCCTCGCGCCCATGCAGGACGTGCTGCTCGTGGTGGATGTGTCCTCGCGGCTGCTCCAGGCCCGGCTCTCCGACTATGGCGAGCTGCCCGCGCGCACCCAGACCGGACAGGTTCCCAATCAGGTGCTCGTGCGCGACCCCTTCGTCTTCGTCCTCAACTCCACGAGCAACACGTTGCAGGTGCTGCGGCGCGACAGCGAGTCCGCTCCGGGTCCGGGCCCCCGCTTCCCCACGGGCGTTTCCCTCACCAACGTGGGCAGTGTGAACTTCGGCGCCAACACCAACCCGTATGCCTTCACCCTGGAGGGGCCGGACGCGTATGTCACGCTCCTGGGCAACCTCCAGGGGGACGCGTCCGCGGGAGGCCGGGTGGTGCGCGTCTCGGTGGCGGAGCCCACCGCGCCCGTCATCACGGACACCTTCGTGCTGCCCTCGGGCGAGGCCCTGCGCCCCTTCCCCGGCCGCACCACGCTCCCCGCGCCCGCGGGCATCACCTCGCTCCAGGGCCGGGTGTACGCCGCGCTGGGCAACCTGGATGCGCGCAGCTACTCCGCCGGAGGTCCCGGGTTCCTCGCCCGGATCGATCCGGGCACCCGCGCGGTGGAACTGCTCGCGCTGGGCGAGGCGTGTCTCAACCCCTTCTGGGTGCTCCCCATGGGCGAGCGGCTGCTCGTGAGTTGTGGCGGCGCCGCCACCTATGACGTCGACTTCAACCTCACGGACGTTCGGGGCACGGGCCTGGTGCTGCTCGGCGCGGATGGCCGCGTGCTGGACTCGCTCGCGCTGGGCTGTCCGGAAGCGACGTCGTGTCCGCTGCCCTCGGCGGGACGCTTCGCCCTGGTAGGCCCGCGGGCCTACGTGGCCGACAACAACGCGGGCCGCGTCTTCATCATCGAGGTCGTGGGAGACACACTCGTGGAACGCAAGGAATTGGCCATCTGTCCTCGAAGCTCGGGCCCCTCGCTCGTCAGTGATGTCATCGCTCTCCCGTGAGCGGTCCTGATGGGGGTGTTGTGTTGCACTCGCGGCGCCACGCGTCACGGATAACCGATTTGACAAAGGTGCCTCCGCGACCCTATCCCCACTGCCGTCCTTGGTTCTTCCACCGGGTGGTGGAGGCTTGAGGGAATCCGGTGCGACTCCGGGACTGCCCCGCAGCGGTGAACGGGAACGAAAGCTGTCAGAAGGCACTGGCCCTCCGGCGAGGGCTGGGAAGCGACGGCCGGTAGGACGGGGGGACTCTGTCGAGAGCCGCCCATGCCCGTGAGTCCGAAGACCTGCCAGGGACCCGTGCCAGTGGGCACGGATCATACCGATGCTTCCGAGGGGGGGCGCGGATGGGTCATCGTGTGCGTCCTCTCACGGGCCGCGCCCGAGCGCTCATTCCGCATCCACTCCCTTCGTGAAGTCGTTGTGCCCGAGGGGGCAAGGAGCAGGACGCGGATGATGACGGAGATGAAGAAGTCGCGCTCGCTGAGCCAGGTCGTGATGGCGGTGGGGGCCGTGGCGTTCGGATGGATGGTGACGGGTTGCAGTGGTCCGGAGTGCGTGGATCGCTTCGACTGCCAGAACAGCAAGGGAGCCCCGCCGGCGGGCAAGCAGTACGTGTGTGAGGCCGATACCTGCGTGGTGAAGGACGTCGCTTCCCCGAATCCCGGGAACGGTTCGGACGCGGGGACGGATGCGGGGACGGAGCCCGAGCCGGACGCGGGGACGGACGCGGGGACGGAGCCCGAGCCGGACGCGGGGACGGAGCCCACGGCGTGCGCGGATCTGCCGCATGACGCGCGGCTCGGCACCCTGCAACTCCAGCCGGGCTTCACCGTCGTCGAGTCCGCCCCCCTGCCCGCGAGCATCGGCGCCATCACCTCGGTGGCGGGTGCCTCGGGTTCGTACACGGTGTACGGCGTGAACTCGGACAAGAGCGTCTATGCGCTTGGCACCTGGCCGAATGTCGCGGCCAGCACCACGCCCCTGTTCCCCGTCGTCGAGCCCAATGGGCCGCAGGACGCCTTTGTCAGCAACTACCTCGCCAGTGATGGCGTTCGCCTGGTGGCGGGCTACACCCGGGCTGATCTCTCCGGCAAGGTGGCCGTCCACGATACGGTGACCAACGCGTCCACGTACCTCTCCGCCAAGGGCAACTTCTCCGCCGTGGGACTGGACGGGGCCTTCCTCCTCAACGGGCTCGCTCTGGAGGGCGTGAGCGAGACGGGCAGCGCCGTCTATGCCCTCAAGACGCAGAGCACCCCCTTCTCGGTGTCGAGGCTGGCCACGTTCCCGGTCGCCCAGAGCGCCAGCGGTTTCAACGCGCTGACGACCAACAAGATCGTCGTCCTCGGCTATTACGGCGGCAACAACGTCCTGCACGCGGTGTCTCCCGAGACGTACGCGCCCGCCCTGGCGGCGGGGACGAGCCTGGACCTGGCGGACACCAACACGCCTCGGATCTACGCGGGGTCCGACCTGTTCTATGCCGCCGGCTTCGGAGCGGGGGTGGCGCTGCATCGTGGCTCCTATTCGGAGTCCTACGAGCAGCTCACCCATGACGTCTCGCGCATCGCGCTGAGCCCGGCGGGCAGCGACGGGAAGGGCGTCACCGCGGGGGACCTCAAGGCGGTGCTCACCCAGAGCAACAACACCTGCACCAGCGTGGTGGCCATGGCCCCCCTGGCCGAGGACCTGCTCGTCGGCGTGGAGGACAAGAACGGCCGCCGGCTCGTGCGCCTCCACGCGGAGACGCCGTGATGCGCTCGCTCGTTGCCCGGCTGTCCGGGGGCGCCTGGCTCCTCCTTCCCGTGCTCGCCACGGGCTGTGGGGGGCCTTCTCTCCAGGACGAGGCCCAGGCCCTCGCGGCATGCCCGGCGCAGCCCCAGCCGTTCGCCGATCGCGTGGCGTCCTATTCGCCCGGCCTGAACGCGGGCTTTGGCCAGCAAGACTTCCCCGGCATCGTGCTCGGACCTCCCCAGGGAGCAGGAGCGGGCTCGGGTTCGGTGGATGTCCTCTCGCTGGGTCGTGGGGGAGACATCGTCCTCGAGTTCACCGACGTCGGCGTGGTGGACGGCCCGGGCGTGGACCTGCTCGTCTTCGAGAACGTCTTCATCAGCCCCATCGGCCCCTACACGGAGCGGGGCATCGTCTCGGTGAGCGAGGATGGCCAGACCTGGCACGAGTTCCCCTGCGCCTCCACGGACGCGGCGGGGGGCTATCCTGGTTGCGCGGGCACCACGCCCGTGTACTCCTCGCCGGCCAATGGGGTGAGCGCCACGGATCCCACGGTGGCGGGGGGGAACGGCTTCGACCTCGCCACCCTGGGCGTTCCCCGGGCCCGCTTCGTCCGTGTGCGCGACGCGGGGAACAACCCCAATGGCTCCCCCTCCTCGGGGTTCGACCTGGACGCGGTCGCCGTGGTGAACGGCTACGCCCTCTGCCAGACGCCATGACGCGACCGCTCCCTCCTCCCCCGGCGCTTCCCCGCCGGCGCGTGCTGGGCTCGCTTGTCCAGGGCACTTGTGCCCTGGCGGCCCTGTGCGCCGGATGTGGCCCTCGGGAGGAGGGGGAGGACTCCGATGCCGCGGCGTGTGGCGTCACGCCCGGCTCCGCCGCCGAGGGCTGGGTGGAGGTGCGGCTCACCGACCACCCGGAATTGCGCGAGCCGGGGGGCTCGGCGGTGGTGCGGGTGCCCGAGGCGCTGCTCGACGTGGTGGTGATTCACACCGCGTCGGGCTGCTTCTTCACCGTCTGGCACATCTGCTCCCATGGGGACTGTCTGGTGGCCTACAAGCCCGGCGAGTCGCTCCTCGAGTGTCCGTGCCATGGCTCGCGCTTCGGGGAGGACGGCCGGGTGCTGCGCGGCCCCGCCACCCGTCCCCTGAAGACCTTCGCGACGGCCCAGGTGGGCGAGTCGGTGTGGATCTCCCGGGCGCGCTGATCGTGTAGGCTGCCGGGCGCGATGTGGCAGATCATCATCAACGGCCCGGGTTACTTCGATACCTCCTACGAATTGCCCGAGGGTGTCACCTACCTCGGCCGAGCGGATGAGAACGACATCGTCCTGGGCGGCGATCTCGTGTCGCGGCGGCACGCCCGGCTCGTGCTGGAGGGCGACCAGCTGCGCGTGGAGGACCTGGGCAGCCGCAACGGCAGCCGCCTCAACGGCACCCTCTTCCAGGGCAGCGCCGACCTGCGCCCCGGCGACACCATCTCCCTGGGGGAGAACTCCGTGTCGGTGCGCCAGGCGCAGCAGTCGGAGAACGTCGCCACGGAGATGGTGGACCTGGGCGCCGGAGGCGTGCGCCGCTTCGGCCACGGCGACGACGTGGGCCCCTCCGTCCTGCTCGCCAAGAACATCAAGGACGTGGACTTGCTGCGGGCGCTCGACAACATCTCCACGCCCTGGGGCGACTCGTCCCCTCCCATGGCCGCGGCGCCCCTCGCGCCGGCGCCGCCCACCGCGGCGCCCCAGCCCCAGCGGGGACTCGCCGAGACGCTCTTCCTGCTCTTCCGCACCGCGGAGACGCTCGCCACCGCCACGAACCTGACGTCCTTCCTCGAGTCCACGATGGACCGGATGCTCCAGCGCATCGACGCCACCACCGCCGTGGTGCTCCTGCGCCACTCCACGGGGGTGCTGGTGCCCGCCTCCGTGCGCCACCGGGGCAAGCTGTCCCAGGGCGAGGTGCCCGTCTCGGACGCCATCATCGACGAGGCGCTGCGTCAGGGCCGCGCCCTGTTGGTGGGGGACGTGCGCGACGACCGCCGCTTCGCCAGCCGCGAGAGCGTCATCCTCTATGGCGTGGATCGGGTGCTCTGCATCCCCCTGGGCAGTGAGCCCACGTTCGCGGGCGTGCTCTACATCAACACCTCGGCGCGCAGCGACACGGAGCTGGAGGTGATGCTCGACGCCTGCACCGCCGTGGCGCACCTGGTGTCCACCGGCATCCAGAAGTTCTCCGCGCCCGCGTCGTCCAGCTCCGGCCCTCCGTTGCGCTACCACCTGGAGCGCTTCCACGCCCCCGACGTGGCCGAGCGGCGCGCCACCGAGGCCCTGCGCTCGGGCTCCCGGCCCCAGGGCCTGGAGGAGCGCACCGTGAGCATCGTCCACGTGGAGCTCGCGAGCTTCGGCGCGCTGAGCGCCCGGCTGGGGCCCGCGCGCGCCTCGGCGCTGCTCAACGACTTCCACGCGCGGCTGGGGGGCCTCGTCTTCAGCTTCGAGGGCGCCCTGGAGGGCCTGCTCGGTGAATCGATGCGCGCCATCTTCGGGGCCCTGCAGAACCGGCCGGATGACGCCGTGCACGCGGTGCGCGCCGCGCTCGCCCTGCGCTCGGATTGGGATCGCCACATGGCGCGCCGCCCCGCGGACGAGCGGTGCGCGCTGCGCATCGGCGTCAACACCGCCAAGGTGCTGGTGGGCATGGTGGGCCCCGACTCGCGCCCCTCGCTGTGCGCCGTGGGCGAGGGCGTCAACGTGGCCACCTGGCTCGCCGGCTCCGCCGAGCCCGGCCAGCTGCTCGTCACCGGCAAGACGCTCGCCGTCACCGGCGCCCGCTTCGACGTCGTCCCCCTGGGCGAGCGCCTGCTCCGTCCCCCGCGCGACAAGGTGGCCGCCTTCGAGGTCCTCGACGAGGACGTCGGTCAGCTCACCAACCCCGGTGTGCGCTGAGGTAGGCATGGGTGGAAAAATGGAGGTGGAGACTCGCGCTCCGCCCCGAATCAGTGCGAGCATGGGGCCCCCTTGTTGAGCATGAGTGCCCCGCCCCCGGCATGAATCCGTCGTCCTCGAATGCGCGACTGCGCCCGTTCCGGCCGGTGCCGTTTGGCCGCTACACGTTGCTGACTCAGCTCGCCACGGGCGGCATGGGGGAGATCTTCCTCGCGCGGCTGGAGGGGATGCAGGGCTTCGAGAAGCTGTGCGTCATCAAGAAGATCTTGCCGCAGCTGGCGGAGGATCCGGAGTTCGTCGAGCGCTTCGTGGGCGAGGCGCGCACGCTGGTGAAGCTCACGCACGGCTCCATCGCGCAGGTGCTGGACATGGGGTTGCACGAGGGCGATGCGTACATGGCCCTCGAGTACGTGGACGGCAAGGACTTGCGCAAGGTGGCGGCGCGGGCGAGGGACCGGCAGATGCCGCTGCCGCTCACCTTCGTGCTGTTCGTGATGGGGCGGGTGCTGGACGCGCTCGCCTACGCGCACCGCAAGAAGGGGGATGACGAGAGCGAGCTGAACCTGGTGCACCGGGACATCTCGCCGCAGAACATCCTCATCTCCTACGAGGGGGAGGTGAAGGTCATCGACTTCGGACTGGCCAAGAGCCGGCTGAGCGCGGCCAAGACGAACCCGAGCATCATCCTCGGCAAGTTCCTCTACATGTCGCCCGAGCAGGCCCGGCACCTGCCGGTGGACCGGAGAAGCGACCTGTACGCGGTGGGCCTGTGTCTGTACGAGCTGCTGTCCGGGAAGAACCCCTTCGACTCGCTGCCGCCCGGCGAGCTGATGTCCGCGGTGGCCCACCCGAACATCCCGCCGTTGTCCCAGGTGGCGCCCGGGGTGCCGGACTCGGTGTCGCAGCTGGTGATGAAGGCGCTGGCGGTGGAGCCGGTGCAGCGCTTCCAGGCGGCGGAGGAGCTGCGCGGCCGGCTCAACGCGTGCCTGCTGGAGCTGGACGCCGCCTCGGGTCCGGAGTCCATCAGCCGGTACATGCACGAGCTGTTCGCCTCGGAGTACCTGACCGAGCGGCGGATGCTGGTGATGTTGCGCGAGGTGGGACGGGTGCCCGAGCCGGAGCCCGAGGCCGCGGGCGGGCCGGAGGGCGCGCCGCCGCGGCCCGTGCCCATGTTGCCGCCGAAGACGATCCGCCTGGATGGGCCCGTCGAGCCGCTGTCCTTCAAGCCCACGCCGCGCACGCGCGAGGGGGTCGCCGGGCGTGACGATGGCGAGACGCGGCCGGCCGTGGCGATGGAGGAGCCCACGGCTCCCGACGCCGTGCTGGAGGGGCCCACGCGGCCCGCCGTTGCCCGGGAGGCCATCGAGGAGTCCCGGAGCGAGCGGCCCTCGGGCTCCCACGTGCCGACGTTGGACGAGATGCGGGCCGTGCCAGAGCCGCCTCCAGCCCTCCTCGAGGGGCTGATGCCGCGCACCCTGGAGGATGTGCCGCCGCCCATCGAGGACACGCCGGGCTGGTCCGAGTCACTTCCTCCCGAGGCGGCGCTTCCTCCCGAGGCGGCGCTTCCTCCCGAGGCGGCGCGGAGCCCCGAGCGGTGGCGGGAGCAGCCGATGTCTCCTCCGATGCTGTTCGAGACGGAGGAGCGCGAGCTGTCCGCGCCCGACGCGGAGCCGGAGGAGGAACCGGCCTACGTCGGGACCGACCTGCACGAGGACTCGGAGGAGGGGCGGTTGGGGGTGGAGGACACGCAGCCGCGCATCCAGATGCCGCTCGCGCGGACGGATGACACCCAGCCGCGCGTGGTGCTCCGTGACGTCTACCACGAGGACACCCAGCCGCGCGTGGTGCTCGACGAGTCGCTGTTGCGCGACACGGAGCAGGACGACGTGCCGCCATCGCACCGGCCGAAGTCTGGCGGGACGCGCATCCCCCGACGGCGCGTGGTGACGACGGGTGTCTCCCGCCCCTCGTCCGTGCGCAGGGCGATTCCGGACGACCTCGAGCCGGAGGATGGGGACGAGGAGCGGACGGAGGAGACCCCGTCTCTGCCAGTCGCGCGGGAGCCCACTGCCTCCATGCCCGTGGCACGGGGGCGTGCGGCGCGACCCCGGCGGCGGTGGATGCCCCTGGTCATCGTGCTGTTGGGCATGGTCCTGGTCGTGGGTCTCTGGGCCGCCGTCATCTCCCAGCAGCCCGCGTCGCGCCCGCCGCCCGCGCGTGCCCTGGCGCGCCCCACGCCCAAGGTGGCGCCTCCCGTGGCCGTTCCACCGCCTTCCGCGCCTCTTGGCGAGGAGGTTCCACCGCCCGCGCCTCCGTCCTCCCCCGGGGTCGTCCCCTCCGAGTCCACCTTGGACGCGGGGACGGCGCTGGACGCGGGTACGGCACTGGACACGGGCGCGGAGTCGTCCGAGTCCGCCATGGAGTCGGATTTGCTCTTTCCCCTCGCGGCCCCGTCACCGGAACCCGAGGCGGCTCCCAGCAAGGCCCCGACGGGGCGCAAGCCGCGCGCCACACGGGGGGCGACGGAGCTGCAGAAGGAGTGGGCCCGCACGCGCCTCGCGTACGAACGGCTCACCCGGGTCATCGCGTGTGACAACCTCAGCTTCCTGTGCAGCCGCTATGAAAGCCTTGAGCATCAGGTGGAGCAGGCCGGGGACGCCGAGGACCCGCAGTTGCTCGGCAAGGTGAGGCAGCTCCAGCGCGACCTCAACAAGAGAAGGAACGGCTCTTGAGCCTCGCGCCCCCATCCCATGGATGGATGGGGGCATGGAGCCCGGGACTCACTCGCCCGGGACTCACTCCTTGAGTTGTTCCTGGGCCATCTGCCGGGCCGAGTCCGTGCCCGAGCCCACGCCGAGGGGACCGGGCTGGCGCTCCCGGGGAACCGCCTGGGGCCGATCGATGACGTAGGGACCCCGCTCGTACCCCTGGTTGCTGTCCGCGTTCGCCGGGTGATCCTTCCAGCCCTTGTCCAGGGCCACGCCCGAGCCCGCGCCGCCCGAGCCTCCCTGTCCGCTCTCGGCCTCCGAGGCCGCCGGGCTCTGGTACTTCTGGTGGACGGGCTCGTTGAACCGGCCGGACTGCTTCGAGGCCTCCGGCCCATTGCAGCCCGCCATGAGGGCGCCGCCCATGCCCACCGCCAGCATCCACCCCATCCAACGCGACATTGTCTGCCTCCTGGTGGAAATCCGTCTTGTCTTCCTGGCTCACAAGGTAGGCCCTCCTCCCGAGGCGAGCAGGCCAGGAGCGGGGGGTTGCCTGGCCGTTTGGTGAGAGGCGTTGGTGGAAGGCATTGCGAGTGTCGGACGGTGGGAGGTCGTCCCGGGGTGGGGCTGTGCCCGCCCTGGCGTGGTGCCGAGGTTGTGGGCTCTCAACCCCGGCGTGCTCGAGAGCCCATGGAATCGATCGAGGAGGGTGGGCGGTCGGGGCCGTGGGCGCGCGTGGAGCGGTGGGTGTTGCGGCTGCTGGCACTCACCAACCGGCTGCGGCTGCCGGGGCCCTCGGTGTTGCCGGTGGCGGGGGCGTTGGTGGGCCTCTACAGCGGTCTGGCCGCGGGGCTCTTCGCCAACCTCATCGGGCTGGTGAGCGGAATAGCCCTGGGCTTTCCCAAGCTGCTCGACGCGCTCGATGCCGACTCGCCCACCCGCGCCGCCCTGCGCCAGGCGTTCGCCGAGGCGCGCTGGGAGTTCGAGTTCCTCCTCGTGGGGATTCCGCTCGGGCTGAGCGCGTTGATGCTCTCGCGCCTCATCCAGCCAGGGGGCCCGAGAAGCCAGGTGAAGCACCGCCTGGAGGTGCTGGGGTTGCTGATGCTGGGGGCGCTGTCGCTCTACTACCCGCTGGTGGCGCTGGCGGCGACCAACTCGGTGCTCGGGCACCTGCATGACGTGGGGCGCGAGGTGCGGCACCTGCCGCCCTGGTGGGTGATGCTGCTGCCCATGTTGGGGGGCGTGCTGGTGGGCCGCGTGCTGCGCGACCGTCCCGAGACGCATGGCCACGGCGTGCCCGAGGTGGTGAAGGCGGTGGAGCGCGAGGGCCGGCTGCCCGGGCGCGACGGGGTGCTCAAGCTGGTGGCGAGCGCGATCACCATCGGCACGGGGGGCTCGGCGGGGCGCGAGGGGCCCATCGTCTTTGGCGGCGCGGCGTTCGGCTCGGAGGTGGGCCGCACGCTGGGCTTCACGCGGCGCGAGCTGGCGATCCTCCTGGCCAGTGGAGCGGGCGCGGGCAT
The DNA here is from genome assembly GCF_000335475.2 of Cystobacter fuscus DSM 2262. Taxonomy (NCBI): domain Bacteria; kingdom Pseudomonadati; phylum Myxococcota; class Myxococcia; order Myxococcales; family Archangiaceae; genus Cystobacter; species Cystobacter fuscus. The sequence continues at coordinate 432,042 of NZ_ANAH02000010.1, forward strand.
CGCCGCGTCCTTCAACGCGCCCATCGCCGGCGCCCTGTTCGCGATGGAGATCATCCTGCGCGAGTTCCAACTGCGCGTCTTCTCGCCCATCATCCTCGCGAGCGTCACCGCCACGCTGGTGGGCCGGGGCGTCATGGGCAGCGCGCCCATGGTGCGGCGCGTGGCGTACAGCATGGTGAGTGGCTGGGAGATTGTCTTCTACGCGCTGCTGGGGCTGGTGACGGGGCTGTTGGCGTACGCCTTCATCCGCTCGCTGCATGGGGTGGAGACGTTCTTCCATGGCGAGGGCAGGGGCCGGTGGAGCGCGCGGGTGGGGCGGCTGCCGCTGTTCGTGAAGGCGGGGCTGGGGGGCCTGGTGGTGGGAGGGCTGGCGCTGGTGCACCCGGTGGTGTGGGGCACGGGCCACGAGTCCATCAACGACGCGGCGGTGCGGGCGCTGTCCGTGTCGCTCCTGGCGTCGGGCTGCTTGCTGAAGCTGGTGGGGACGGCGATCACGCTGGGCTCGGGGGGCTCGGGCGGGACGTTCTTCCCCATGACGGTGATGGGGGCGCTGGCGGGTGGGGCCTTCGGCGAGGTGATACACGCGGCCCTGCCCGGCATCACCGCGCCGAGCGGGGCCTACGCGATGGTGGGCATGGGCGGGGCGGTGGCGGCGCTCACGCGCGGGCCGCTGACGGGGCTGATGATGGTGTACGAGCTGAGCGGCAACTACGCCATCATCCTGCCGCTGATGGTGACGTGCACCATCGCCTCGGCGCTGTGCCACGCGCTGGTGGAGCGGCGGGCGGGCGTGGACGCGAACACGCTCGGGCGCATCCCCGTGGACGAGCTGGTGGCGTGGGTGGAGCCGGTGGAGCCCGGGGCGTGGGCGCCGGAGGTGCGCGAGCGGCTGCTCGCGTCGCACGAGAGGGCGCTGCCCGTGAGGGATGGAGCGGGCACGTTGCTGGGCGTGGTGAGCGCGAGCGTGCTGGAGGCCCAGGAGCTTCGGGCCAACCGGGGCACGGTGGAGGGGTGGGTGCGACGGGTGCCCGCCGTGTCCGTGGAGACGCCGGTGGGCGAGGCCCTGCGCGCCATGGACGCGCACGAGGTGGATGCGCTGCCGGTGCGGGGCGAGGGTCGGGTGGGGGTGGTGACGCGCGCGGGCCTGTTGCGCTTTCTCCAGCGCGAGCGGCGCATCCGCCAGAAGGAGCCGCCCTTCTCCCCCACGGAACTACCAAGGTAGGACCGCCTACCCCGGAGGCCAGTGCAGGGGGCGCCCGGCGAGCAGGTGCAGGTGGATGTGGAACACCGTCTGCCCGGCGTCGCGCTGGGTGTTCATCACCACGCGGTAGCCGTTGTCGGCGTGGCCGCGCTCGCGCGCCAGCTTGGCGGCGGCGACGAAGAGCTGGCCCACCACCTCGCGGTCCTCCGGGGTGATGTCGTTCACCGTGGCGATGTGCTTGTGGGGGATGAAGAGCACATGCGTGGGCGCCTGGGGATTGATGTCCTCGAAGGCGAGGCACTGCTCGTCACGGTAGACGACCTTGGCGGGAATCTGGCCGTCGCGAATCTTGCAGAAGAGGCAGTCGGACATGGGCCTCGCAGTCTAACCCTCACGGCAGCCGCGAGGTCCAGTTCGGATCCGGCACGCAGTGCGTCTGGGGCAGCCGCACGAGGATGAAGGGGCCTTCCCCGGCCACGCGCTGCCCCGCGCCCTCGGCGCCCGCCATGGTGAGCACGTAGTTGTAGAAGCCCGAGTTGCGCCCCGCCGCGAGGTGCGAGAAGAGGGGGACGTCGCGGTGCAGGTAGCTGTAGCCGCCGGACCAGGCCAGGTGCACCGCCTCCACCTTGAGGCCGCACAGGTCCTCGAGCTTGCCGGCGTGGATGAGCAGGCGGTTGAGGGGCCCGAAGTCGTCCCAGGCGCTCGAGAGGGCCTTGGCCCCGGCGTACTGCCCCAGGTCCTGGAAGGTGAGCCGTCCCATGCGCAGGGCCGAGACGCCCGCCACCGCCACCACCACCAGGGGCAGGGCGAGCCGCGCGGGCGAGGGAGGCAGGTGGCGCAGCAGCGTGTCCAGGCCCACGCCCGCGAGCGCGGCGAACAGGGGCAGCACGGGCAGGATGAAGCGCAGCTCCTTGTGGGGCTGCCATGCGTGGAGCGCGACGAAGATGGCGGCCACGGCGAGCAGGCCCGGGGCCCGCCGCGCGGCGAACAGGGACAGCCCGAGCGCCACGGCGGTGGGCGCGCCCATGGACAGCCAGAGGACGTGGCCGTAGTAGGAGAAGGGGGCGGTGCCGAAGGTGGCGGCCTTGCCTTGCAGGAGGTTGAAGTCCAGGTACACGCGCGCCGAGTGGAACCACCGGCCCCACGTGAGCCAGTCCAGGAGGCCGAAGAGCAGGGCCCACCCGGCGAGCACCGCCAGCGCCTCGCCCGCCTGGCGCCACTGGCGCCGCGCCACGAGCACCGCGAGCAGGCCCACGCAGAAGATGCCCGTCTGCAGCCGCAGCAACACCGCGAGCCCCAGCAGCGAGGCCCCCACCAGGCGCTGGCGCCGGGAGGCGTCCGGGGCGAGCGCGAACGCCAGTCCCAGCACCACGGGCAGCGCGGAGGCGTTCTCGCTCAGGGCGCGGGGGGCGAAGTAGAGGGGCACGGCGGTGAGGGCGAACAGCGAGGCCCCCGCCGCGGCCGCCAGCGCCGACGCCCCATACGCCCGCGCCAGCCGCGCGCTGCCCCAGGCGGTGGCCGCCCCAATGAGCGCGAAGACTCCGCGCGTCAGGCCCAGGTACCCCCGGGGCTCGCCCAGCCCCAGCCAGGTGGACAGCTTGAAGAGGACGGCCACCGCCGCCGGCAGGGCCCAGTTGCGCGCCCCCTCGATGAACTCCCAGGCGCGCATCCCATAGCCGAAGACGAGCCGGTGGGCCGGCTCCAGGCTCTGGTAGATTTCGTCCGGCCAGTACACCCCGTCATCGGAGAGGGCCAGCCACACCCGGAGTGCGGCTCCCACCCCCACGGCCACCAGGAGGACGGCCCGGGCGAGGAGCCGTTCGGACGAGGCTTCGGGGCGGGGGGGAGGGGTCGACATGTGGGTTGACCACGCGAAAAGGGCCGCCGGGTGATATTCCACCTGGGTCCGATGAACTCCATCCGCGTATCCCAATTGCTGGAAGACCGCGAGTACGACCTCCAGCTGACCCTGGTGGCGGGGGAGCGGGGCCTGCAGCACCGCATCAACTCCTCGCGCATCCAGAAGCCGGGGCTGGCCCTCACCGGTTTCACCGAGCACCTGCACCCCCACCGGGTCCAGGTGTTCGGCAACACGGAAGTCTCCTACCTGCGCACACTTCCCCTCGAGCGGCAGCGGGAGGTGCTCGACTCGCTCTTCCAGGAGGAGCTGGCGTGCGTGGTGGTGACCAAGGGCATCGATCCGCCGCAGGCCCTGGCGGAGGCGTGTGAGAAGGCGGGCCTGGCGCTCATGCGCACGCCCCTGCTCTCCAGTGCCTTCATCCAGCAGGTGCAGGCCTTCCTGGAGGAGTCGCTCACCGAGTCGAGCAGCCTGCACGGGGTGCTCATCGACGTGTTCGGCGTGGGCGTGCTGCTGCTGGGCAAGAGCGGCATCGGCAAGAGCGAGATCGCGCTGGACCTGGTGATGCGCGGCCACCGGCTGGTGGCCGACGACATCGTGGACGTGACGCGGCGGCGCCAGGGCGTGGTGTATGGCACGGGCAACGCCGTCATCCGCCACCACATGGAGATCCGCGGTCTGGGCATCATCAACATCAAGGACCTGTTCGGCGTGGCCTCGGTGCGCGAGCGCAAGATGATCGAGCTGGTCATCGAGCTGCAGGAGTGGGATCCCCACCAGGAATATGACCGGCTGGGCGTGGAGGACAGGTTCATGAGCATCGTGGGCGTGGACGTGCCGCTCTCGGTAGTGCCCGTGCGCCCGGGCCGCAACATGACCACCATCATCGAGGTGGCGGCGCGCAATCAGCTTCTCAAGCAGCGGGGCCATCACTCGGCGCGCGAGTTCGCCGAGCGTCTCAACCGTGCCATCGCCGAGGGTGCGACGCGCCGCGCCCGTCGGGAGGAAGTCGAGTGAGTAACGCGCTGGCCAAGCACATCGTCGTCATCTCGGGCATGTCCGGCTCGGGCAAGTCCACCGCCATCCGGGCCCTGGAGGACGTGGGCTTCTTCTGCATCGACAACCTGCCGGTGCTGCTGCTGCCCAAGCTCACCGAGCTCGCCGGCGCGGGACAGTTCGAGCACCTGGCGCTCGTGGTGGACGCGCGCGAGGGCATCTTCCTGCACGAGGCCCCGCGGGTGCTCGACGAGGTGCGCCGGGTGGGGCACCACGTGGAGGTGCTCTTCCTGGACGCCAGCGACGACAGCCTCATCCGCCGCTTCAGCGAGACGCGCCGCCGCCACCCGCTCGCGCCCCAGGGCACCGTGGCCGAGGGCATCGCCATCGAGCGCCAGCGGCTCAAGGACCTGCGCGAGCTGGCCGATCAGGTCATCGACTCGTCGGTGCTCAACGTCCATGACTTGAAGCGCATGGTGCAGGGGCGCTTCTCCCCCGAGCCCGCCAGCCCCTCGCTGTCGGTGATGAGCTTCGGCTTCCGCCACGGCGTGCCGCCCCAGGCGGACCTGGTGCTCGACGTGCGCTTCCTGCCCAACCCCTACTTCGTCCCCGAGCTCAAGGGGCTCACCGGTCGCGACTCGCGCGTGTCCGCGTATGTGCTCGACCGTGAGGAAACGCAGCAGTTCGTGGACAAGGTGGTGGACCTGTGCCGCTTTCTCTTCCCGCGCTACCAGAAGGAGGGCAAGGCGTACCTCACCGTGGCGCTCGGCTGCACCGGCGGGAAGCACCGCTCGGTGGCCATCGCCGAGGAGCTGCGCCAGCGCCTCTCCGGGGACCACCCGCGCGTGCAGGTGTGGCACCGTGACATCGAGAAGGAGTAGCCGGGAGGCCCTCGCTCCCCCGGGACGGGGCACCCGTGACGGGTGCTCGCCCCCTCGTCTGCCAGACGACAACGCAAGGTGTCGTCGACAGTGAAATTTCGGGCGGGCCGTGTCGTTCGACCTTAGTTTGAAGGAAGGGTGACAAGGTGGTAGCAGGTGTGGAGTCGGGATTGGGCGGCAACGAAACTTTCGGTGGGGGTTGCGCGTCGTTCCGTTCAGGCGTAGTCAGGCAGCCCCGGGGGGCTGGTGGAGGTGAACATGGTCGGCCTCGTAGTGGCATCGCACGGACGTCTGGCGGACGAACTGGTGACGACCGCGGAGCAGATCGTGGGCAAGCTGCCCGCGGTGGCGACCTGCAACATCGAGCCGGGAACCTCTTTGGAGGATCTCCGGGCGAAGATGCGGCAGGCCGTGACGGATCTGGACCAGGGCGATGGCGTCATCGTCATGGCCGATCTGTTCGGCGGTACGCCCTGTAAGGAATCGCTCATGATGTGCTCGGAGCGGTGTCAGGGGCGGCTGGAGGTGCTGGCGGGGGTGAACCTGCCCATGCTCCTCAAGGCCAACTCGCTCCGGTCCGAGGAGATGCCGCTGGCGGAGATGGCCTCCCAGCTCGCATCCTATGGGCAGCGCAACATCACCTGTGCGTCGGCTTTGTTGCGTGAGGCGCAGCAACGTCAGCAGCAGAGTGTACCGCGAACTTGACGGCCCCCGCCGGGTAGGCGATTCGAGACTGCCGTGATCTCCCTGGTCCGTGTCGACAACCGCCTCATCCATGGACAGGTCGTCGAGGCCTGGCTGCCGCACTTGAAGGTCTCGCGCGTCATCGTCGCGGATGACGAGGCCGCCGCCAGTCCGCTGGTGCGCGCGGCGATGGCCCTGGCGGTGCAGAGCGCCATCGAGGTGCAGATCCTCCCCCTGCAGCAGGTGGACTTCGCGGGGGCCTCCCGAGACAGCCTCAAGACGCTGCTGCTCTTGCGTGACGTGGCGGCGGTGCCCTTCGTCCAGACCCATGGGCTGAAGCTGGAGCACCTCAACCTGGGCAACGTGCACTTCGGCACGGGACGGCGCCAGGTGTCCCCCTCCGTCTTCCTGTCCGAGTCGGAGCTGCAGACGCTGCAGCGGCTGGGCCACGACGGCGTGCGGGTGGAGGCGCGCGCGGTGCCCACGGAGAAGCCCGTGGAGCTGCCGGAGCTGGTGGAGCGCTGGGGAAAGGCGGGGTGAGTCCGTGAACGTGGGCTGGACCCAGGTGGCGCTCGCCGGCGTCTGGGGCGGCCTCGTCGCGGTGGAGCGCAAGGCCTTCCTCCAGGCCATGTTCTCCCGGCCCCTCGTGGCGGCCACCGCCATGGGCGTGCTGCTCGATGACGTGCCCTCGGGGCTCTTCGTGGGCCTGGTGCTGGAGCTCTTCCACCTGGGCTCGGCCAACCTCGGCGCCTCGCTGCCGGACCATGACACCGTGTCGGCCACGGGCGCCTCGGCGTCGGCGGCGTGCATGGCGGCCGCCACGGGAGCCGGCTCCACCCCGGCCATCTGGTCGCTCTCCGTGCTGCTCTTCCTCGGCCTGGGCCGCTTGGGCCGCGAGGTGGATCGCTTCCTCGAGCGCTATTCGGCGCGGCTCGCCAAGAAGGCGCTCGCCTCGGCCGAGACGGGCCAGCTCACGCGGGCCATGCGGCAGAACCTCTGGGGCATGTGGCCGCACTTCGTCTTCTTCGGCGCGATGACCAGCGTGTGCGCCCTGGTGGGCTTCCTGCTCGGGCCATTGCTCGAGCAACTGCCGCTGGGTGTGCTCCGGGGGCTCGCGTGGGCCTACCCCGCCATGGCCTCGGTGTCCGCGGCGATCGCCGCGCGGGGCAGCCATGCCAAGCGCGCCTCCTTCTACGCGGGCCTGGGCGCGGGCGTCGTCATCCTGACCGCGTCCCTGCTGGCGCTCCGGGAGTGGCTGTGAGCACGCCGGCCCCCTCCCTGCCGTGGTGGGTGTTGCTGCGCGTCTTCGTGCGCTCGCTCTTCCTGCAGGCCTCCTGGAATCCCCAGGGCATGCAGAACCTGGGGCTGGCCTACGCCGTCTACCCGGCGCTCCAGCGGCTCTACCCGGAGCAGCGCGACCTGGAGGCCGCGGTGCGCCGGCACCTCGTCTTCTTCAACACCCACCCCTACGTGGCGGCGGCCATCGTGGGGGGGGTGCTCCACCACGAGCAGCGCATCGCCCGGGGCGAGGAGACGCCGGACAAGGTGGTGGCCTTCAAGGCGGCGCTCATGGGCCCGCTGGCGGCCCTGGGGGACGGCTTCTTCTGGTTGTCGCTCAAACCCGCCACCGGGGCGGTGTGCGCGGCGCTGGTGCCGGTGCTGGCGGCGTGGGCGGCGGTGCTCTTCCTGGTGCTCTACAACCTGGTGCACTTCTGGCTCCGGGCCCGGCTGTACGTGCTGGGCCTGTCCATGGGGGACCGGCTGGTGGAGGCGGTGGCCCGGGCAAACCTGCCTGGCCGGGGGGCGAAGCTGCGGTCGGTGGGGGCGGCGTGCGCCGGGGGCCTGGCGGCCTGGCTGGCGGTGGACTTCGGTGTCGACGCCGGGGGGCGCTTCGCCCCGTTGCTATCCATGGGCTGTCTGGCCCTGGGGGCGGTATCCTACGTCCTGGTGGCCCGGCGGGTCCCCGGCTACGTGGTGTTGTACCTCGCCGCGGGACTGGCGTGCGTGGCGGGTGCTTTCTTGTAGAAACGTCGGGCAAGACATCGAGCGAACAGGGACGGCAATGGCGAGCGTGGTCGAAGGGACATTCGAGATCATCAACGCCCTGGGGTTGCACGCGCGCGCCGCGGCGCAGCTGGTCCAGGTGGCCAACCGTTACAAGAGCGACGTGACGCTCGAGTGCGAGGGGCAGCGGGCCAATGCCAAATCCATCATGGGCGTGCTGATGTTGGCGGCGGCGCAGGGCATGCAGGTGACGGTGACGTGCAAGGGTGAGGACGCTCCGGCGTGCCTCCAGGACATCCAGAAACTCATCGCCAACCGGTTTGGCGAGTCGCAGTGAACGCCTCCCGTGCCGCGGACGGTGGCCGCGGATGAAGAAGGAACCGTGAGCAGCCAGGCTTCTCCCACGTTGAGTCTCAAGGGCATCGGCGCCTCGCCGGGCGTGGCGGTGGGCCACGCCTACATCCTCGACCGCAAGCGCGTGCGCACCCCCAAGCTGCGCCTGGCCGAGGCCGAGGTGGACCCCGAGCGGATGCGGATGAAGACGGCGCTGGAGCTGTCCGACCAGCAACTCTCCGACCTCAAGGAGCAGATCTCCCACTCGGAAGGGCCCGAACACGCCCTCATCCTCGAGGCGCACCGGCTCATGCTCCACGATCCCATGTTCATCGACGAGGTGAACCGGCTCATCGTGGAGGACCGCATCAACGCCGAGTGGGCGGTGCGGCGGGTGGCGCGCAAGCTCAAGCACCTCTTCGACAACATCCCGGACGAGTACTTCCGCGAGCGGCGCTCGGACGTGGAGTACGTGGCGGATCGTGTGGTGCGCAACCTGCTCGGCCAGGTGGTGGACGAGGAAGTCGCGGTGCCGGAGAACGCGGTGGTGGTGGCGCATGACCTGTCGCCCGCGGACGCGGCGCTGCTCGCGCGCTCGGGGCAGGTGGCCGGCTTCGTCACGGACCTGGGCGGACAGACGAGCCACACGGCCATCGTCGCGCGCGCCCGCTCCATCCCGGCGGTGCTCGGCGCGGGGCGCGCCAGCGAGCAGATCTCTCCGGGGGACCTGGTGGCACTCGACGGTCAGCGTGGCATCCTCCTGGTCAATCCCTCCGAGGCCCAGCTCGCGCAATTCCACGAGACGATGCGCCGCTACCAGGAGAGTGAGGCGAGGGCCCTGGAGGCCAAGGATCTGCCGGCCCAGAGCACGGACGGCTTCCGCATCCGGCTGGTGGGCAACATCGAGTTCCCCGAGGAGCTGCCCGCGCTCCTGTCCCACGGCGCGGAGGGCATTGGCCTGTACCGCACCGAGTTCATGTTCCTCGATCGCAAGGAGGCCCCGAGCGAGGAGGAGCAGTACCGGGCGTACCGGCAGGTGCTGGAGGCGATGGAGGGCCGGCCCGTCACCATCCGCACGCTGGACCTGGGTGGGGACAAGGTGCCGGGCAAGGGCAAGCACGAGAAGGAGCCCAACCCGGCCATGGGGCTGCGCGCCATCCGCTACTGCCTGGCCAACCGGGAGCTGTTCCGGGTGCAGCTGCGCGCCCTGTTGCGCGCGAGCGTTCACGGCCACATGCGCCTCATGTTCCCGCTCATCAGCGGCATGAGCGAGCTGCGCGAGGCCCGGAGCGAGCTGGAGGCGTGTCGCACGGAGCTGGGGCGCGCGGGCGTTCCGCTCGGCAAGCGCATCCCCATCGGCATCATGGTGGAGACGCCCAGCGCGGCGCTCATCGCCGACCGGCTCGCCCAGGAGGCGGACTTCTTCTCCGTGGGCACCAACGATCTCATCCAGTACTCCATGGCCATCGACCGGCAGAACCGGGACGTGGCCTACCTGTACAAGCCCCTGCACCTGTCGGTGCTGCGCTCGCTGCGCAACATCGTGGCGGCCGCCCGGGACGCGCGGATTCCGGTGGCCATGTGCGGAGAGATGGCGGGCGACTCCGTCTACGCGCTGGTGCTGCTGGCGCTGGGCTTCGACGAGCTGTCCATGACGGCGGGGCAGATTCCCACCGTGAAGAGCATCCTGCGCCAGTCCAACCGCGCCGAGGCCCAGAAGCTGCTGGACGAGGCCATGGAGCTGACCACCGCGGAGGAAATCGAGCGCTTCATCCGCATGGAGATGGACAAACGTTTCGCCTCGGAGGGGTGAGCCGGTATGGATGGCGGGGGACGGCGCGGCATCCTGGACGTCGCGGAGGTCTTCCGCCTCGCGGCGCGCGCGTCCACCCAGGCGGAGCTCGACGCGCTCGAGGTCCCCTTCACCGAGGACCCGGACGCGGTGGCCTATGGGGCGCGTCTGCGCCTGCTGGAGAAGGAGCCCCGCGCGGCCACGGACTTGCGCGGCCTCGCCTTCCGGCCCTCCTTCGTGAGGGATGGGCTCGTCCTCGCGTCGCAGTACGCCCCGCCGGTGCGCATGTTCGTGCTCGGGGTGGTGGCCACGGGCCTGACGGACTTCCTCGACCACTTCGCGCTCATCGCCCACCGGGAGGGCACCGCGCCCCCGCCCGAGGAACTCGAGGCCGCGCGCGTGCTCCAGAAGCGCTACTTCGCCTACTGCCTCGCCCAGTGGACCGAGCTGGGAATGGAGTTCGACGAGGTCTTCCTGTCGATGAAGGAGGATGCCCTGGACTTGTTCTCCGCGGCCCAGGTGCGCGAGTGCCTCGACGGAGGGCCGGAGGCGATCCTCGGCTCGGAGTTGTTCACCGAGGGCGAGCGGGCGTTGTGGAAGGACGTCTTCGACGGCGCTCCCGGGGCGTGGACGCGGATGCGGCGGCACCTCGTCGACACGTACCAGTTGCCCTTCCGCGCCCTTCCCACGCCCGCGGCCCGGCCCTGACGGGCGCCAGGTTCAGGGGGGGTTGTTGCTGGGGGGATCGTCCTCGGATGGCATGCGGTACCTCGCGCGCAGGCGGACGATGTAGCCCTCGACGAAGCGCAGGCCCACGAGCGCGATGAGCGCGAGCGCCACGGTGGTGCTGGCGGCCAGGGTGAAGCCCAGCCCACAAGCGAGCCCCACGGAGGCGGTCAGCCACAGGTTGGCCGCGGTGGTGAGGCCCTTGATCCGCGTCTCGTGGCGGATGATGGCCCCGCCACCGAGGAAGCCGATGCCCACGACGATCTGACTGGCGATGCGGCTGATGTCGGCGCGCGCCTCGTGGGAGGTGTCACTCACGAGCGGCAGGGCCACGAAGAGGCTGCACAGGGTGAACAGACACGCGCCCAGGCACACCAGGATGTGGGTGCGCAGCCCGGCCTGGTGCCCGCGCAGCTCGCGCTCCAGACCGAGCGTGGCGCCCAGTCCGAAGGCGAGCAGCAGCCGCAGGACGATCGTGGCCTCGTCGAGTCCCACGCCTACTCCCCGAGTTCGATCTTCTCGTTCGTGTCCTCGTCGTTCAGGACGGGGTTGGGCAGGGTGTCGAGCGTGGCGCTGAGCAGGCGGAAGGAGGGCGCGACATAGGGGCCGGCCTCGGCGCCCAGCTCGCCCGTGTACTGCTCGGTGAGGGCCGCGTAGCGCTTGTCCTCGGAGTTCCAGCTCCCGGCGGCCTCGGCGGCCCAGATCTCACCCCCATCCGAGCAGCGCACCAACTGGGCCTTCACTCCGGCCTCCACGCCCTTGCCCACCAGCTTCACGCTCTCGGGCACGAGCCAGAGCACGCCCTCGATGCCCTCGACGCACAGATCCTTGAAGGTGGTGTCCTCGGGGGCACCCGAGCGGGCGAAGTTGGCCTTCACGAGGAAGAGCCGGTTCTGGTTGACGTGGCGGCGGGCGATGAGGCTCCACAAATCGCCGAGCTGCTGCCGGTTGTCCGGCATGGGCTGGACGACCACGGCGAGCCGCTTCACGCGCGTCTTGTCCGTGGTCTCGTAGTCCGGGCGGACACGGCTGCTCTTCACGGTGGCGCAGCCAGCGAGCAGCGCGAGTCCCAGCACCAGCACGAGTCGATTCATCGTCGGTTTCCCTCTCCCAGGTTCCGTTCCCGCCAGTGGGAACGCAAAAGCGCCCGGGTTCTACCTCACGCCCCCTGACGGGGCGGAGGGAATGGGAGGGGTTTCCACCCGGAGGCCGAGTGGAAGACAGAAGGCGCCTCAGCGCACCACGAGCAGGATGCCCTTGGACACCGCGTAGACGATGACGGCCATGAGCGCCGAGGCGGGAATGGTGAACACCCACGCCCAGATGATGCGGCCGGCCACGCCCCACTTCACCGCGCGCCAGCCCCGGGTGGAGCCCACGCCCACGATGGCGCCGGTGATGGTGTGGGTGGTGGACACCGGGATGCCCAGCTTGGCCAGGGCGATGATGGTGACGCCGCCGCCCGTCTCCGCCGCGAAGCCTCCAATGGGCGCGAGCTTGGTGAGGCTGTGGCCCATCGTCTTCACGATGCGCCAGCCGCCGAAGAACGTGCCCAGGGCGATCGCCGCGTGGCACGAGATGATCATCCACCAGTCGATGTGGAAGGGCCGGTCCTTCCAGATGGTGCCGAAGAGCACCACGGCGATGATGCCCATCACCTTCTGCGCGTCGTTGGTGCCGTGGCTGAAGGAGAAGATGGCCGACGACACGAGCTGCAGCCGCCGGAACCACGTGTCCACCTTGAGCGGCGTCTGCTTGTGCACCGTCCACGTGCTCACCAGCATCATCACCGTGCCGAGCATCATGCCGATGAGCGGGGAGAGCACGATGAAGGCGGCGATCTTCGCGATGCCCGAGCCCACCAGCCCCTGGTAGCCGAGCACCGGCAGCGTGGCGCCAATCATCCCGCCCGCCAGCGCATGGGACGAGGACGACGGCAGTCCCCACCACCACGTCAGCAGGTTCCACGCGATGGCGCCCATGAGCGAGGAGAAGATGACGATGAGCACGGCCTCGGAGCCCTGGTCGCGCAGCATCTCGAAATTGATGATGCCCTTGCCCATGGTGTTGGCCACCTTCACCCCTCCGCCGAACGCGGCGATGAAGTTGAAGAAGGCCGCCCAGGCCACGGCCAGGTTGGGCGAGAGCACCCGCGTGCTCACCACGGTGGCGATGGAGTTGGCCGCGTCGTGAAAGCCGTTGATGAAGTCGAAGACGAGCGCGACCGCGACAATGAGGACGACGGCGGTGAGCAACATCTCAGGAGTGCTCCAGGACCACGCCTTCGATGACGTTGCCCACGTCCTGGCACTTGTCCGTGGCCATCTCGATGAGATCGTAGATCTCCTTCCACTTGATGACCGTGAGGGGATCCACGCCGCTCTTGAACAGCCGACCCAGGCCCGCGCGCAGGGCCTCGTCCGCCTGGGACTCCAGCTTCTTGATGTCCTTGACGCCCGCGAGGATCTGATCCGGCTGCTTGATGAGCCGCAGCGCCGCCACCACCTCGCGCACCTTCTCCGTGCACAGCACGAGCAGCCGCGCCAACTCGGTGGCGTCCGGCAGGCTCGACTGGATCTCGTAGTACTGCAGCCGGGCCGCCGCCGCGTTCGTCAGGTCCAACACGTCGTCGATGCGCGAGAGCAGCGAGTGGATCTGCCCGCGATCGAACGGGGTGATGAACTGCTGGTGCAGCCGGTTGAAGGCGGCATGGGTGACCTCGTCACCCCGATGCTCCACGTCCTTGAGGGCCTTCACCCGGGCATCCACGTCCCGGTAGTCGCTCAGCAGGGCGTGCAGCATGCGCGCGCCCTCCACGGTGACGGCGCACTGCGCGTCGAAGTCGTCGAAGAACTCGTCCGACTTGGGCATCAGCTTCTCGAGCATCGTGCTTCTCCTGGGCGGACCTCGTCCCAACCGGGGGACCCCGTCCGTCACGGGGGCGTCACTACCTCACCTGGAGGCGAGCGCCAACACGAAGATGCGAGGGGTGTATGCACCCCTCGTGTACGGCTCGTGTCGCTTTGTTTCCTTGTTTCCAGGAGGGGGATCAGACCTTGTAGATGAGATCCATGTATTTCTTGAGCAGGTCGCTCACGAGCCCCCGGAAGGGCACGGTGCCGGCCATGCCGTACACGGGCGCCATGTTTCCCTTCTCGTTCGGATTCGCGCGGACCTCCTCCACGGCGGCGCGCAGGTCCGCGAGGAAGCGCTCGGCCACGCCGGGCTGGGTGTGGCGCTGGGTCACACACAGGTGCACCGCGGGTGGCTTGTGCAGGCCGTTGAGGTTCCAGCCCTTCTCGCTCAGCCGATCCATCACTTGATAGATGTTCAGGCTGTCCGAGCCGAAGGCGATGACGAAGAGCGGCTCGCCGAGCACGTGCAGGCCGGGGATGGCGCGGATGCCACGCTTGATGACGTCCGCCGTCTCCAGGATGCGCCGGGTGGCCTCGCGGTAGCCCGCGTCGCCCGTGGACACGAGCGAGGCCCAGGCCGCCGCGATGAGGGCTCCCGGACGGCTGCCGGAGAAGGTGGGCGAGAAGTAGATGCCGCCGGACCACTCGGTGGAGGTGAAGTACTGGTGCGAGCGCAGCGCGGTGCCCCGGTAGAGCACCACGGACGTGCCCTTGGCCGCGTAGCCGAACTTGTGCGTGTCGGCGGAGATGGACGTCACCCCCGGCAGGCGGAAGTCGAAGGCGGGCACGGGGTAGCCCAGCTCGCGCGCCCACGGCAGCACGAAGCCACCCAGGCACGCGTCGGTGTGGAAGCCGATGCCCCGCTCGCGCGCCAGCTCCGACAGCTCCTCGATGGGATCGATGACCCCGTGCGGGAACGAGGGCGCCGAGCCGATGACCATGACGGTGTTGCGGGAGAGCGCCTTGCGCGTGGCCTGCACGTCGGCACGGTAGTCCGCGGCCACGGGCACGCGGATCATCCGCACGCCGAAGTAGTGCGCCGCCTTGTCGAAGGCGGGGTGCGCGCTCGCGGGCGCCACCATCTCCGGGTGCTCGATGCCCCGCTCGGCACGCGCGTAATCCCGGTACGTCTTCGTGGCGAGCATGATGCTCTCCGTGCCACCGGAGGAGAGCGAGCCGCAGATGTGCTCGTCCGGGGCCCGGCCCGCGTTGGCCTCGGCGGCGCCGAGCAGGTGGGCCGTCATGGCCACCACCTCGGCCTCGAACTTGGTGGCGCTGGGCCACAGGTCCGTGTGCAGCGGGTTGCTCTGCGAGTTGAGGGCATACACGCGGTTGAGGAAGTCGATGTGCTCGGAGTCGCCGTGGTAGACGGCCCCCGACACGTAGCCCTCCTTCCAGCGGTCCTGCTCCCGGGCGTTCATCTGCTCCATCTCGCGCAGCACCTCCTCGCGGGGGCGGCCCTGCTCGGGAAGCCGGGTGTGGGTGGACACCTGCCCGCGGTAGGGCTTCAGGCTCCCTTCCATCTCGGCCAGCATCGCGTCGGTCTCCTTCGCGAGCCGCTCGCGCACCATGGGGACGCGTTGCAGGTAGCGCTCCGCCACGGAGATCCATCGGGGCGGGACGTGCTTCAGGATGCGGTTTCCAAGCTCGGGAATTTCCATGGGTGGAGTCCTCGGGTCACGCGCTGCGCTTGCGGTTGAGGCGCGCGAAGATGGCCTTGTTGTTCTTGTAGATGTTGAGGAATTCGTCGAACAGCTCGTCGTAGAGGGCCCGGTTGCGCGGGTCCGGCTCGAAGGTATGCGCGATGGGCACCAGCGAGGGGATTTCGTCCACGCTCAGCCGCCCGAGCGCCACCGCCGCCTGGAAGGCCGCTCCCCGGGTGTTGGCGAGCACGGGCTCGTCCACCTGTTGAATGGTCCGGCCGAGCACGTCCGCGTGGATCTGACACCACAGCGGTGAGCGGGCGCCGCCTCCGATGATGCGCACGGGATTCAGGGTGTGGCCGGCGGCCTTCTCCACGTAGGAGAAGAGCCAGCGCGAGTTGTAGGCCACGCCTTCCATCACGGCGCGCACGAAGTGTCCCCGGGTCGTCTTGAGGGACTGGTTGAGGAAACCGCCACGCAGCGTGGAGTCATCCACCGGGCTGCGCTCGCCGTTGAGCCAGGGCAGGAAGATGAGCTGATCACTCCCGGCGGGGATGCGCTCGGCCTCCCGGACGAGCATCGCGTAGCGCTCGGCGGAGTCCTGGGGGGCGCTCTCGGGGCCGAAGAGGATGTGATCCTTGAGGTAGGACAGGCAGATGCCGGCGGACTCCTGCTCGTTGGTGAGCAGGTAGCGGCCCGGGAGCGCCGAGGGGATGCTGCCCAACTGGTGGAAGATGTCGGTCTTCTTGGTGGGCACGTGGCAGCTCACCCAGGAGGACGTGCCGATGCACAGGTGGGCCTCGTGGTTGCGCACGGCGCCCGAGCCCACCGCGGCCGCGAGGATGTCCGGGGCGCCGGAGATGACCTGCACCGAGTCGCTCAGTCCCAGGGCCCGGGCGGCCTCGGGTTGGAGCGGCCCGAGCACCGTGGCGGCGGGGACGAGGTCGGGCAGCTTCTCGCGCGACAGGCCCGTCATGCGCAGCAGGCCGTTGTCGTAGTCGATGTGCGCCAGGTCGCGGTTGTCCGTCACCCAGTGCAGGGTGATGGAGTCATGGGAGGACACCATGCGGCCGCTCAGGCGCTGGTTGAGCCAGTCCTTGGGCTCGAGGAACTTGTAGGTGTCGCGGTAGATCTCGGGGTGCTCGTTCTGGAGGTACAGGATGTGGCCGACCGGATCCTTGCCGGAGAGGGTGGGCGCGCCGCCACAGATGTGCAGCCAGGTGAGGGCCTTGCGCAGGCTATAACCCTCGACGGACACCAACCCATGGGCGGCGCGCCGCACGTGCTCGCGTCCGCGCGAGTCCATCCAGAGCAGGGCGGGCCGCAGGGGCTTGCCGTGGGCGTCGACGGCGACGGTGCCGGACCACTGGGAGCTGACGTTGACGGCGACGATGTCGGCGGCCGGGATGGCGCCCGACTCCAGCAGGCGCCGCGTGCCGCGGACGATGGCGGCCCACCAGGATTCCGGGTCCTGTTCGGCGCCGCCGTCGGGGAGGAGTTGGAGGTCGAGGGATTCCTCGGTACCCCCGAGGATCTTCCCGCGCAGGGTGACGGCGGCCAGCTTCACGGCCGAGGTCCCGAGATCGATGGCCAGGATGGAGGCGTTACCGGAGGAGCTCACACGGGCAGTGTAACGAGAGGGGACCCGTCCGAGGCCAGGGAGATCTTCACGCGAGCGTTGCTTATCGGAAAGCGATGGCCCGCTGGGACGGGCCCGTGATGCGGCCCGAGCACATGGCACCCACCCCCATCCATTCCCGGTGAGAGGGGAGCGGCGACCACCTCCACGTGGACCTCGAGGTCGCCCCCGGGGCCTCGGCGCTCCTGTCGAGCCAGGGCTTCACCCGCGTCTACCACTCGCCGCGCGGGGGGCCGCAACGAACTGGACGCTCGGGTGGGGGAGGGCGGTCTGCTCGCGCTCTGACTGAGAACGCGGCCCGGCTGGGCGCGGATGGCAATGAACTTCTACCTGCTGGATACGATGGGCGAGCCGGACGGGGAGCTGTGCCTGCTCGACGACTTTGTGGAGGGAATCGACCGCCGCAGGACCGGGAGCGCATATCCTGCTTGCCCTGGACTTCCACCATGAGCAGGGCGCACCCGCATGGTGATTGATCTGCGCAAACCCCTTCGCCCTCAAGCCGTGGCAGCTGTCAACGCGCGAGATTTGAACCATCACATTGATGAGAACGATGAACCCATCGGTCCCGCGTTCCAGGAAGCCCTGCTTGACAAGTTCGATGTCGGGGCAGCGGTTGACTACGCGGATAGATACGCGGATCCGAGGAAGAGAGCAGCAGTTGATGGACTCTTTTGGAGGAGCCCAATCCGGTACTCGAGAACCGTATCGAACCGAGAACCTCCAGCGCGGCGTGGCGAAAGATAATCCATTGGGCAGGTTGTTCCACGACGCAGCCGCGAAGCAATGGGGTCAACTCCACCCCTATACCGGAGATTGAGAGATGAGTAAGCGGAAGCATATCCCAGGAGCATTCGTCAGGATGACCCTCTCCGATGGCTCCATCGGCTATGGCAGGCTACTTGAGTCGCCATATGCGGCCTTCTACGATTATAGAACCACTGGCCCGGATTCTGATTTGGATAGGATTGCGTCAAAACCCATTCTCTTCAGGATTGCCATCCGCCATCTGGCTCTCGATGCGTGGGAATTCATTGGGAAGAGGTCGCTCGATGAGCATTTGACCCGGCCTGTCGTTCAGTTCATGCAGGACCTGGGAGATTTCCGCCGCTGCACCATCTTCGACACCGCTGGCAATGAGCGGGATGCGGAGCCCCAGGACTGTGTGGGGCTCGAGCGGGCGGCGGTCTGGGAAAAGGAGGGTATTGAGGAGCGCTTGCTCGATGCCCTCCTGAAGCGGCCCAGTGCCGCTGAGGAGCGCCTGAAGGTACGACTGCAATAGGGGGGCTCTCCTCTTCGTCGGGCTGATGGTCCAACGTTCGGTGGCCCAGAGCACGTCCACGAGGGGGCGGGCCGCGGAAGCCCTGTCTCAACGACCAGCAGGTCCATGCTTTTCTGGAGTCGCAAAGCACTGGGAGTTCAGGACGGGCCGGCCACACCGTGCGGCGCATCTCCACCGGTTCGTCTCGCTCCCCCAGCCTCCCCAGGAGTGAGTGAGCGGGAGGGCCTCCCTCAGCAGGGCACCTACCCCCAGGCCCCCCCTCCGCGCACATCCCCTCCCAATGGGGTCCTTGCCCCCGAGCCGTGCTCCTCGGTAGACGGGAGCGCGGAGCATCACCCCGCGCGATCTGGGTGAGCGCCCTGAGATCATGATGCGTGCCAACGACAGGTGGGTGCTGCTGGCGGGACTGTTTTGGGGAGCGATCGCGTGGGCGGCCGCGGAGGGTCCCGGGCGCAATCAGTTCATTCGCGCGGTGCGATCGAGCGGCCCGGTGGTGGTGGACGGCAGGCTGGACGAGGACGCGTGGGCGCGAGCCCCCGTCTTCGACGGTTTCGTGCAGCGCTTCCCGGACGCGGGCAAGGCCCCCAGCGAGCGCACCGAGCTGCGCATCCTCCATGACGACCGGAATGTCTACATCGCCGTCACCTGCCACGACTCGGAGCCGGCGCTCATCAACCGCAGCCTGGGGCGGCGGGACAGTGAGCTGTACGCGGACCGGGTGCTGGTGCTGCTGGACACGACGCACGATCACCGCACGGCCTATGTCTTCTCGGTGAGCGCGGGCGGGGTGCAGGCGGACGGTCTCCACTACGATGATCGGCTGTACAGCGCGGATTGGGACGGGGTGTGGGACGCCGCGGCGGGCAGCATCGAGAGCGGCTGGGTGGCCGAGTTCTCCCTGCCCCTGTCGATGCTGCGCTTCCCCGCGGCGCCGGTGCAGACGTGGGGATTCTCGGTGCGCCGCGAGATCGCCCGCAAGAACGAAGAGCTGGAGTCGGTGCTCAACCCACGCACCAGTAACGCGGTGGTGTCTCGTCTGGGACACCTCACGGGGTTGGAGGACCTGAAGCCACGGCGCGCCGTGGAACTGGTGCCCTACCTGGCGGTGCGCACGGTGGCTCGGCCGCAGTTCTCGGACGCGGCGAGGCCCTGGCCGCGGCTGGTGGATCCCTCGCTGGATGTGGGGCTGGACCTCAAGGCGGCCCTCACCAGCGACCTGGCGCTCACGGGCACGCTCAATCCGGACTTTGGACAGGTGGAGGCCGACCAGCTCCTCCTCAACCTGTCCACGTTCGAGCTCTTCTTCCCGGAAAAGCGCTCTTTCTTCACGCAGGGCATGGAGCTGTTCCAGCCGGTGGGGGGACAGACCATGCCGCAGACGCTCTTCTACTCGCGGCGTATCGGCCTGCGGACACCCATCCTCGGGGCGGCGAAGCTGACGGGCACGGTGATGCCGGGCGTGCAGGTGGGTCTGCTGGACGCGCTCGTCACCGGGCCGTGGCTGCGGGAGGTGGACGAGGAGCGCCCGGATCGGCGCCTGGGCCTGTACCTGACACGCCCCCTGCACCTGGGCCCCAACGACGCACTGTCCACCGAGCCAGCGGTGCCCATGAACTACCTGGCGGCGGTGGTGCGTGCGCAGGTGGGGACGAACTCGCGGGTGGGCGGCATGGTGACGCTGGCCACGCCGCTCACCGGGACCTGCCGTCCGGAGGACGCGGCGCTTGACGAGGCGCTGCGTCCCCTGCCCTGCCTCGCGAGGGGCGGCAACGCCGCGGCGGTGGACTTCGACCTGAAGACGGCGGACGGGGAGTACGGGGTGCTGGGGCAGCTCACGGGCTCGCAAGAGGTGGGAGGGCTGCCCGAGCGCACGCTGCGCGATGGCACCGTGCTGCGCCGGGAAAGCACGGGCCTGGGCGGCTACGTGCGCTTGGGCCGCTTCGGCGGCGAGGGCTTCCGCTGGGAGCTGGGTGACGACTTCTCCTCACCCACGCTGGACCTCAACGCCAGCGGCTTCCAGCGCACGCAGAACGAGCATGCGCCGCGCCTCGCGCTGCGCTACCAGCGCCCCAATGGTATGGGGCCGCTGAAGGCCTTGTTCGCCAATCTGAACGCGGGCACCGGGTGGACCACGGATGGCCGGGGGATCAACAGGGGGCACTGGTTCAACCTCGACACCTCCGTGCAACTGCCGAGCTTCGATCTCATCGGGATGGAGCTGGGCGCGGACATCGGCGGCTGGGACGTGCGCGAGCTGGGCGGCACGGGGGTGCCATTGGAGCAGAGCAGCTCGGGCTTTCTGGCGCTCAGCCTTGAGTCCAACGCGAACCGCGAGGTGTCGGTGGGAGGGGTCGTTCTGGTGTCACGCCGCTTGCGGGCGGGCCCGGTGGCACCCGCGTGGGAAGGGTTGGTGGACGTGTATGGGACAGTGCGGCTCCACCCGGCGCTGGAGACACGGCTGGAGCTGGTCCTGGACCGGACCGCCTATGCCGCGCGCTTCATCGCGCACCTGGACGACGACCACTTCATCCTCAGCCCGCTGTTGTCGGAGTCCTTGTCGTTGACACTGCGGCAACAATGGGTGGTGACGCCGAAGCTGACGTTGCAGGCCTACGCGCAGCTCTTCACCGCCTATGGTGCCTACGGACCCTATTACGCCGGTGTCTCCGACGCGTCTCGGCGGGCCATCCACTTCGCCAGTCTGGTCCCCGTGGAGCGGGAGAACACGAATGACTTCCACGACGTGGGACTGAACCTGAACCTGATGCTGCGCTGGGAATACCGCCTGGGCTCCACGCTGTACATGGTGTACTCGCGCGGGCAGCAGCGCTTCCCGGTGACCGGTAGCGCGCGGCCGCCCCACACCCTGCTGCCTCGGGGACTGTGGGCAGGAGCGGCCCAGGACTCGTTGATGGTGAAGTGGGCCTGGTACTGGGGCGTGTGAAGGCCCTATCGGGCGCTCCCGCCGAGCGTCTCCTTGAGTCGGCGGGCCTCGGCCTCGAAGGCCGCGGCACCACGCGGCTCCATCTCCAGGCAGATCTCCAGCGGTGTTCCGCTTCCGCGCAGCTCCAGCACCTGGGACAGCAGGCGGTACTCCTCGTCGGGAATGTCCGCGAGGTGCTCATCGATGTAGTGCAGACGCCCCTGGTACTCGAGCCGGATGAACCCGGCGAGGTGGAGTTCCGTGACCTTCTGCCAGGGGAACGACCGCGGCAGGGTGGGCTCCCGTCCGTGGACGTTCATCTCGAACTGGAGCAGGTGCGACAGGTCGAGGCAGAGCTCCACGTGCTCGTCATCCGAAGCCCGCTCCAGGAAATGCCACAGCGAGGGTTGGCCGGGCACCCACTCCAGGGGGGGGTTCTCCACGCGGAACGGAATGCCACACACCCGGGCAATGTGTGCCGCGGTGTCCCGGCAGGCCAGCGCCGCCATGGGCATGCTCGGCGGCCGGGGCCATGTCGAGCCACGGTGGCCCAGGTACCAGAAGCCCATGTCGCTCACGAGGGCCGTCGCGCGCAGCTCGCGGGCCAGTCCGGCCAGCGCCTCGCACCACCCGTCGGTGCTGCTGTCACCGCCGCCGAGGTTGAGGTCGAGCGGGTGCAGGTTGAACCCCGCGCCGAGCCGCTCCCGGACGGCCTTCACCCACTCGGGGACCCCCCTGGCCACGTGGATGCCATACTCGACGAAGTCGGTGAGACCCGCCTCGCTCAGGGCCCGCTCCGCGTACTGGTCGCACGCCGCTTCCACTCCGACGCCAATTCTCACGGCACTCATCGCGAGGACGGCTCCTCGGCGGGCAGGTAGGACATCTCCACGTCTCCTTCCGAGCTCCGGAAGACGACGAGCCCCGGCCGCGCCACCGTGCGCTGGACGGGGTAGAGGGGGGGCACGCCGAGCAGCCAGAGCAGCCTTCCCACCCGGCTCATCGTGGTGTCCGCGAAGCCCGTCAGGTGCTGCAGCGTCTCCAGCACGTCGTGGGAGACGCGCGCGAACTCCTTGTCGCCTCGCGACTCGATGCGGAGCACCTCCTTGAGCTGCCCTCGCTGCTCCTGGGGCACGCCGCCGCGCAGCGCGGTGGACCACGTCTCGCAGCGCGCCAGATCCTTGAGCCACTGGGGCTCGGCGCTCCCCATGAAGTAGCGCAGGAAGTTGAGCGCGTGGGGGACGCGGTCCAGGTACGCGCGCTCGTACTCTCCCGTCTCGCAGAAGGGCCGCAGTCCCTCCAGCGAGCGGTAGTGGGACAGGAGCGCCGTGGTGAAGTGTGGAGCCCACGACTCCAGGCTCGCCAGCACCTGGGCCATGAGGCGGACCCATGCCAGGTGCGCCGGCACATCCGACGCCGGAGGCGGGGTCCGCACGAGTTGCCGGAAGCAGTCCGCCTCCAGAACCTCCTCGGCACCGTTCTTCGTGCTCATCTCAGCACCCTTTCAATCGCATCGAGTCCCGCGTGCTGCACGTCCGTGGATGCCAGCTCCGCCTCATAGGTCACCCACTGCAGGTCCGGAGCCCTGCGTGTCGCTTCGGCCAGCAGGTCCACGCACTCCGCGAGCGGCGGGACGTTGTGGTTGTCCAGCAGGAAGCGCCTCCCCCCATACTCGACGCTGGAGAGACCCGCGATGTGCGCCACCCGGAAGGCCTCGAAGGGCAGCTGCTCGAAGGCCTCGCGCACCGGCGTGCCGGTGTTGAGGCACACGGCATAGAAATGACCGACATCGAAGCACAGCTTCGCCCCGCGTCCGGCGAGCTCCCGCATGAAGCCGCAGAGGCTCAACTCCCCCACGAAGCTGAGGGAGAACGGGTTCTCCGGGTGGACGAGCATGCCGAGCCGCGTCCCCAGTGCCTCGGCGTTCCGGGCGATGTGGCTCGCGGTGGCCGCGGAGAGCGTACACGGCCGGAACCAGAGGCTCTCCACCTCGCGCCCGCCCAGGCGCCAGAAGCCGAAGTCCGTCACGAGGTACTCGGGCCGTGCCCCGGTGAGGTCGCGACGGATGGTCTCCACCTCCGCGGTGACGTCCAGCTCCGCCGGCAGCTCCACCGAGACGAGGTGCCGCGTCATCCTCGGGGCGTGCCCCAGGGCCCGGATCCGCTCCACCCCCGGGTCCTTCATGGGGGGGAAGTGGCCTCCGTACTCGATGTAGTCGACGCGCGCGTACACCTCCGGGTCGATGTGTCCCCGCTCCGGCACGTAGTCCGAGACGCTGATGCCCAGGGAGATCATTGGCGGGCCGCCTCCCACTCGCGGCGCAGCAGGGCGTAGGGGTACTCGTCGACGAAGGCGCCGTCCTTGAGGATGCTCTCGTGCAGCACCCCCTCGCGCCGGAAGCCCGCGCGCTCCAGCATCCGCACCGAGCGCGGGTTGGTGGCATACACCTCGGCGGAGATGCGGTTCAGCCCCAGCTCCGAGAAGCCGTAGTCCACCGCGCACCGCACCGCCTCGGTGCCGTACCCCTGGCCCCAGTACTGCTTCTCGCCGATGACGAGCCCGAGCTTGCAGCGCTGGTGCTCCCGCTCGATGAGCGCCAGGTGCAAGAACCCGATGAGCTCTTCGTCGTCCCTGCGGTGGATGGCGAAGTGGATGATGTCCTCGCTCTGCTTCATCCACCGCTCCAGCGTGCGCCGTGTCTTGTCCTCGGACGAGGGCTCCAT
The DNA here is from genome assembly GCF_000335475.2 of Cystobacter fuscus DSM 2262. Taxonomy (NCBI): domain Bacteria; kingdom Pseudomonadati; phylum Myxococcota; class Myxococcia; order Myxococcales; family Archangiaceae; genus Cystobacter; species Cystobacter fuscus. The sequence continues at coordinate 455,642 of NZ_ANAH02000010.1, forward strand.
GCTGTCGGCGCTGAGCTCCAGGATCTCCCGGTCGTTCTTCCACCGGTGGAGGCGCTCGAGGCTCTGGGGGGTATGGGGCCGCAGCACCACGCGCTGCGATGTCAGGATCGTCATGACGGTCCTCCTCGTGGGCCGATCAACTCGTGGATGCAGCGCATCGCGATCTCCGCGGTATGTCCGTGTTGCGCGTCCGGAGCCAGCTCCGACACGTCGGCGCCCAGCACATGGCAGTGGCGGCGCAGCCACTCCATGACGCTCAGCAGCTCCCGGGGCGTGAAGCCGAAGGGCTCGCGGCAGCACAGGTTGGGAACGAAGGTGGGGTCGAGCACGTCCACGTCGAGGCTCACGTACACGTCACGGCCCCGCAGGAAGGCCAATGCGTCCAGGCTGGCCGAGCGGAGGATGGTGACGTGTGTCTGGGCCTCGTACACCTCGTCATGGGTGGTCCAGGCGCGTGCCCCCACGTTCACCACCTGCTCGAAACGTCCGCTGCGCACCAGCGCGCCAATGAAGTTGCCGTTGTGCAGGGCGGGCTGCTGCCGATCGTCGTGCAGGCCGAGGTCGAGGTGCGCGTCGAGATAGACGTAGGTGGCGCGGCGCTCCCGGCACACCCCGAGCGCGTGAGCGTAGCTGACGGTGTGGTCGCAGCCCACCGCCACGGGGACGAAGCCCCGGGCCACCAGGCCCGCGCCCAGGAGCAGCGTCTCCTCCATCATCTCGGAGGCGGAGCCCCGCAGCACGCCCACGTCGATGGCCCCGGGGCGCTCGCGCCGTGTCCACGGGCGCATTCGCGCTGACGCCGAGCGGATGAAGACGGCGGCTCCCTCGTTGGAGGAGCCGAAGCGCCGGCACAGCTCGCTGTCCACTCCGAAGAAACACGCGGCGCCTTCCCCGGCGGGTTCGGGCAGCTCCTCCACGGAGCGGACCACCGCCCCGCCGAAGCCAATCAGTGTCCCGTCGGGCTCGTCCATCGGCCCCTGCTCATGCTTCCGCATACTCGCCCACGAAGAAGGAGAACGGGGTGCGCTTGCCGGGGATCTCCACCATCAGGTCCGGGCTCGTGCTGTCGCGCCGGGCATGGTCGCCTGCCCAGCGGTACGGGAGCCGGATCACCCGCTGCTCGGCGCTCATGCCGCCCCGGCGCATCTCCAGCTCGAACGCGAGCGACTCCACCTCCGCCTTCAGTGACTCGAAGCCCCGGGTGAGCTCCGGGGTGAGATCGGTGCGGACGAACTGCAGGTGGTGTTGACCATGGTCATTGGTCGTCTTGCGGTCGGGCAGGATGGCGAGGTTGGCCTCCTGCGGCGCATAGGCGATGGGCGCGTGCGGCGTCAGTCCGAACGAGTGCACACCGAGCGATTCGATGTAGGGGAGGATCTCCTGGAGGCGCGTGAGCGTCTCGGTGATGTGGTGCTGCTTCATCCGGGGATGGTCGTGGATGAGGTTGGCCTTCACCTTGATGCCGTGCTGCCGGGCCAGCTGCATGCACCGCAGGATGTCCGCGTACGTGTTGCCCTTCTTCATCCCCTCCAGGACCTCGTCGCAGACGGACTCCACGCCAATGGTCACCAGGTCCATGCCGCAGGCGGCCATGGCCTCGAAGTGCTGCGGCTGGGCCCGGGGCTCGGCCCGTACGGAGCACTCCATCTTCACACCGAGCGCGCGCAGCGTCTCGCCTCCGGCGCGCGCCAGCCGAGGGAAGTAGCCCATGGGGACCGCGTCGGAGATGAGATCGATCCGCTTCACCCCGAACCGCTCCACCACGTCGCGCACGTCCTGCACCACGTGCTCCGGATCCCGGAAGGTGGCCGAGATGGTGAAGGGGTTCTGCGAGGCCAGGAAGGGGTAGTCGCAGAAGTCGCACTTGCCCCAGTAGCACCCCTCGGACAGCAATACCGGGTAGATGCGGTCGCCGAGGTAGCTCTCCGACTCGACGATGTCGTAGGACAGGGGCCCGGCGAGCTTCTTCACGCGGCTCGTGCGTGTCACCGTGTGCTGGAGCTTCCCCGCGGCATCCAGGTAGGTGCCATGGGCCACGCCCTCCACGCCGATCTGGCCCGCCAGGTACTCCGCCAGCGAGGGGAACTGCTCGTACAGGTTGAACTTGTACGCGAGGTTGGCGCTGGCCTCCTGCAACAGGAAGCGCAGGTACGGGTCGTCGCTCAGCTTGATGGCCGCGCCGCCCAGGATGATCTTCCCCTGGAAGCCACGCGCACGCAGGCGCTTGCACAGCTCGACGATGGTCTCGCACTGGGTGTGGAACAGGGCCGAGAAGGCGAGGTGCTCGGGCGACTGGGCGGCGATCTCCTCGGCCAGCACGTCCATGGCCCGGGCCATCAGGCGTGCGCGGAACGCCGGGTCGGGGACGGTGTCGGGCGGGTTGATGAACACCTCGTGGGCGCCCCCCCAGTCCATGCCCGAGCGCAGCAGGGCGACGTCGTTGCCCTGACAATAGTCGCTGCTGAGGAACGTCAGCAGGCGCCCCACCTGCGTCAGGTCATCCTGGGAGAGGACCTCCTTGGCGAACTGCGCCTGCACCAGGCGCTTGAGCTCGCCGGTGATCTCCTGGCGGATCTCCGGCCGCAGCAGCCAGCGGAAGAAGCGCACGTTGGCATCGAAGAGCCGGACATCGACGCCGCAGGGGCCCAGCGCGTTCTTCAGCAACAGGGGCGCCAGGGGCGAGCCATTTATCATGCTCACCGCATGGGGAGGCACGATGACCAACAGCCGCGTGGTGTTCATACGCTCTCCTCGGGGATGAACATCGCCAGGGAGTGCTCGACGAGGAAATCGAGCAGATCTCGTACCCCCTGCGAGACGCCTTTCGTGGCATCGATGCGCAGCCAGGCCATCTTCGGAAAGAGGCGCTCGAGGGTCTGGGCCTCGGCGGGCGGCAGGAGGAGCACGCGGCCGGTGAGCCCGCTCTGCACGGTCACCTCGTCCCCCTCCGGCTTCTGGATGAAGAAGGGGATGACATGGAAGCGGCCCCAGGACAGCTCGTAGCCCCACTGGGGAATGGGGAAGGGGGCCTTCGGCCGGCGCTCGAAGTACAGCAGGCTGTGCAGTGTCGACGTGGCGCCGAGGAAGGGATACGGGAAGCCGCGCACCAGCCGCAGCGACTCGCGGTAGTCATCCTCCGGGTAGACGTCCACCGGACGGCGGTGCGTCCAGCGTATCTCCCAGGGAATGGCCGTGTCCCCCGAGGGATCATAGTGCACGTCGATGCCGTAGCGCTCGGGTCGTTTGGCGATGTCCGCGCCGGGGGTCAGTCCGAACTTGCCCAGGGCCACCGTGGCCGCCGACTTCAACAGCGTCCGGGCCGTGTCGAACGTCGTCTGCGCCTGGCGGCGGGTCTCGCCCGGGTGGCCGGTGAAGCCCATGAGCTGCACCGGGATGCCCGCGTCCGCGAAGGAGTTGACGAGGTACTCCAGCCGGTTGACGCGGGTGCCCTTGTTGATGAGGTCGATGACCTCCTGGTCCGTGCTCTCCATGCCGAACGCGGCCCCGAGGCAGCCGGCCTCGGCGAACACCTTCACGTTCTCCAGCTTGAAGGTGGACTCCAGGCGGAAGTCCGCCATCCACTTCACCTTCACGTTGCGCTCGATGAGCTCGCGCGACACCTTGAGCGCGTAGCTGGGTGACAGGACGTCCACGGCGAAGAAGAAGTACTTCACGTACGGAGCGGCCGCGGTGAGATCCTCGACCACCTTGGCCGGCGAGCGCGTGCGCCAGGGCGAGGTTGGGGCGTTCATCGCCAGGCCGTAGTCACAGAAGGAGCACTTGTTCCAATAGCAACCCCGCGTGGGCGAGTAGAGGCCCCCGGGCTCGGGCGAGCCATAGAGCGAGTAGTCCCAGAGGCTGTAGTCCGGCGAGGGCAGCTCCTCGACGTTCTCGAAGAAGTAGCGCTCCAGCGGCTTGGGGTCGTGCAGGTCGACGAAGTTGTCGGGCCGCCCGATGTTCGCCCCGTTCTGCGCCTGGTCCGCGAGCTGACACACGAGGGTCTCCCCCTCGCCCGTGATGAGGGAGTCGACGCCGAACGAGAGGATGTCCAGCTTCTCGACGTCGTCGATGTACTTGTAGAACTTGGCGGCGATGGGTCCACCGATGGCGACCTTGACGCCCCGCTTGCGTAGCCGGTGGCCCAGCATCAGGCTGTGCTCGAGCTGGGAGATGAACGGAATGCTCATCCCCACGAACCCGGGCTGCAGCGCGGCGATCTGGTCCGCGTGGTAGTCGTAGTAGTAATCGAGCACCTCGACGCCAAAGCCCGCCTCGACCTCGGAGCGCAGGGTGACGAGGTTGATGCGGTCCTCCTCGCTGCCCGGTGGACTGGCGCTGCTGAAGGTGCGGTAGATGGCCTTGCGCGACAGGAGCGTGAGCAGCCTCGGCAGCATGCTGAGCTCCCGGATGGCGGCCAGGTACGAGGGCAGGTGGTGGAAGGACTGCGGGTCGCGCAGGGCCTGGAAGGCGGAGCGGAACCGTTCGCTGTTCTCGAGCAGGTCGGCGAACAGCCGCAGCAGCCGGACCTGCTCACCGCGCTCCGTGTCCATCTGCCGCAGACACTCGCGGCGCAGCTCGGCCATCACCTCCGGCGACATGACGTAATGCCAGAACTCGATGGCGAGATCCCTGACGGCGTAGGAGTGGCCGGAGCGGTTGAGCGCTCCGGCCAGGTACGAATGACTGTGATACGGCTGGGTGATGTCCGTGGTGCCGCACAGTGTGAGATAGACAGGGGCCTTGCGACGTGCGGCGTCACCCCACCGGTTGGACCAAAGACTCGTCGATGCCTCGAGGATCTCTCTCACCGTGCGGACACTCACAGGGCATTACCTTTTGTTAGCGGTCGTACTGCCTGGCGAGCACGGCGCCAGGGCGGATCTCGAGGGTCTTGATGACGCGGACGCTCTTGCCGGCCTTGAGGTCGGCGCTCTTGAGCAGGTTGTCCAGCGCATCACCGGACAGCTCGGCCGGCTGGGACTGCTCGACCGGGGCGGGCTCGGCCTGCGGCAGCTCGCTGGCCGCCGCGGGCATCGCCAGACCGGCCACGGCCACCGCCGCGATCGCCGCGGAAGCACGAGAGACCTGACGAGCCGGGGCCTCCGGCTCCTGGTTCTGCTTCTCCTGCTCGTTCTGCTCGTTGTCCTTCTTCATGTTGAACGCTACCTTCGGGGTGGGTGGGGTACCGCCACGGCTCTCGAGGTCATTGACAGACACTCTTCATCCTCTCGTTTCTCAACCCCAGGGCATCAGCCCGGCGGGTGCAACTCAAGCACGCCTCGCAACAGGAGCTCCTCCAGCACGGGCCGGCTGTTCTCGGTGGCAAGGGCGCTCCAGGGGGGCCGGTTTTTCCGGACGTAGCGCAGCAACTGATGTATGCCCTCGCTGATTTCCAGGGGCGGGAAGAAATCGTCGCCGGGGACGACGATTTGGACGCGCTGCACCTCGGACTCGGGGCCACTGATGACCTCGAGCTGGAAGCGGATGCCTTCGGCCAGCCCTACCCGGGCGCGGGCGCACGCTCCGCCGCGGAGGGCCTCGCGGGAGCGGAAGTGCGTCTCGACGTGGTGCGCCACGGGGTGGGTGATGGCCTCCGCGGAGTCGAGGATCTGGTAGGCGCCCGGGGTGCCTTGCGGCAGGTGCCTGGCGATGAGGTATCCCCCGTGAAGCGTGGTGATGCCCACTGTCTGGAAGTGGTCCAGGAGTGCTCGGACATGGGCCCGGCGCCCGCTCGCGGTCCCCAGGTGTCTCGAGTGTCCCTCCACGTAGCCCGCGATGGGCAGGGCCTTCTCCACGAGGACGAGCACGTCGAGGGGCGGCGTCCCCTCGCTCCAGGAGAGGATGCGCTCTTCCAGCCCACCCAGGTTGATGATGTCCGTGGTGATGGACAGGACGCCCCCTTCGTTGAGGTGCCGCGGCCCCTCCTGGAAGAGCCGGCGGAGGAGGTCCTCTCCCGTGGGTCCTCCATCGCGGTAGAGCAGGCGCGCCACGGAGGGAGGCTGGGGGACGAACGGAGGGTTCGCGAGGATTCGATCGAAGCAGGTGCCGCGGACAGGCTCGAAGAGGTCGCCCTGGACGAAGCGGGCGTTGCGGATGCCATTGAGCGCGGCGTTGAAGCGCGAGAAGCGGACGGCCCGGGGGTTGATGTCCACCCCGATCACTTCCTCACTGTAGTGTGCGGCGACGAGTCCCTGGATGCCGCTGCCGCAGCAGAGGTCGAGCGTCCGTCGGCTCGGGGAACGGGGCGCGGCGCAGCCCAGCCCGACGCTGTCGTATCCGATGTACATGACGCGATCCGGCAGGTCTTCGCCCTCGGGCCAGAGGGGTGAGTACCTGCCGGTGTCCGTCGCGAGCAGCAGCTCCCCGAAGCAGTACAGATGCACCTGCGAGTGCCACTGCTCCCCCGAGGGGACGATGACGCCGAGCTCCAGCAGCAGGTTCACGGAGTCCGGAGACAGTGCCGCCTCCAGCGCGGACCGCCCCAGCGGGAGATCGAGCAGGAAGAGACGGACGAGGTCCGCCAGTGGCGTGGTGGGGAGCACCCAGCGGTCGTAGTAGTGGAAGTGCTCGGGCTGCAGGGCCAGCAGGTGGGGAAGCCCCAGCAGGGCGGTGACCTGGTCCTCACGGTAGCCGGCGCGGTCCAACTCGCGCCGCAGCGCCTGGAGCCGCTCGAGGGGCCCGGAGGTCTCGGACGCGAAGGCCTCGAAGATGCGGTGTCCGAAACGACCTGCGCTCAGTTGGTCCAGTGTCATGTGCGCGCGCTGCCTCCGACTGCGGTGGAGCGGGGACTCGTCAGCCCGTCGTTGGATGGTAGCATCTCATCCGAGTCCAACATTTCGAATTCAATGCGATGGGTCGTACGATGCAGCGTGGATGTGAAATGTCACCTGGGTTCCCCCCGGGGCACACAACGCGTCCCTCGAACGATGCCATATGCCATCATGAAAACAACACACCGTGCGTATAGCGGCCTTCTCTCCTCGAGACGCTCGGCCGCCCAGGTCTCTTGCGAGTTGCAGCGGCTAAGCCAGCTCACGCGAGAACGACGCGACCACCTCTCCCAGGCGCTCGGGTTGTTCGAACGGAAGGCCGTGGGAGGCGTCCTGTACCTGTTCACGCGTGGGTTGAGGCTCCGCAGTTCAATTCACCTTCGAGCCCGCGCGCCAAGTCAGTGAAGTTTAATGGGAGTCCGGGTCACGCATGGGACGACTGGGGGACCTCGGGAGGAGGCGGGCGCGGGCGCAGGAGGCCCGGCGCGCTGACGACGAGAATCCCCGCCAGGACCAGCACGGCGCCCACGGCGAAGGAGGCGTCCGCCCGCTCGTGCAGCACCAGCACTCCCGCGCTGACGCCGAACAGGGGCGTCATGAACGAGAACACCGACAGAGTGGAGGCGAGGTAGCGCCGCAGGAGCCAGAACCAGACGAGATAGCTGGCGAAGCACACCACGATGCCCTGGAAGAGCAGACTCGCCCACGCCACGCCGGTGAGTGACACCGGGCCCGCCTGACCCGTGAGGAGGGCCACGGGCAGCAGGAACACGAAGCCGCCCAGCAATTGGTAGAGCAGCGTCTGGGTGGGACGCGCGTCGGAAAGCGCCGAGACGCGCACCACCACGGTGGTCGCGCCCCACGCGAGCCCCGCGAGCAGACCCAGCGCGTCGCCCCCAATCATTTCCAGGCTGACCCCTCCCTGGAGAAATCCGCCGCCGAAGGCCAGCAGGATGCCGGCGAACGCCACCCCCATGCCGGCCCACTGAGCGGGCCTCAGCCGCTCGGAGGGCACGAGCCAGTGCAGGCCCAGCGCGGCGAACACGGGCGAGGTGTAGAGGAACACGGCCATGTGCGAGGCGTGGGTGTGGCGCAGGCCCTCACCCACGAAGAGGAACTCCGCGGCGAAGAACGCGCCCGCCAGCAGGCCGGGACGCAAGGTTCCATCCCGGAAGGACAAGCGCTCGCCACGCACCCAGCACAGCAGGCCCACGAGCAGCGCGCTGATGCCCGAGCGCAGGGTCATCTGCATCAAGGGGGGAACGTGGGGCGCGGCCAGTTTGACGGCCACCTGCTGCATGCCCCAGATGGAGCACAGCAGGAGCATCGTCGCGAGCGCGAAGCCATCGGCGGGTTTCCGGGAGGAACTCATGCCCCCATATTGCGTGTGGCGGGCCCGATTCATATAGCGAGAATCCGACAACCCATGCCGAGAAGCCGCCATGGCGAAGCAACTCCAGGTTCCTTTCACCACGAAGCTTCCGTACCCCGTCTATTTCCGCACGGCCAACCTGACGGAGGAAGCCTCGTACCCCCGGCACCGTCATCCCTGGGGGGAGTTCGTCTACGCCTTCAGCGGGGTGATGGAGCTCAAGCTCGCCGACAGCCACTACCTGGCGCCGCCGCAGTACGGCATCTGGCTGCCCCCCGACGTGGAGCACATCGGCATGAATCGCCACGAGGCGAGCCACTGCTCGCTCTACCTCTCCCGGGAGCGCTGCCGTGCCCTGCCGAAGACGACGTGCGCGCTCGCGGTCAGCCCGCTGATCAAGTCGCTCCTCGAGCACCTGCGCGAGCACGGGGTGGACCATCCCCGCACGAGCAGTGATCGCCGGCTCCTGCAGGTGCTCATCGACCAGCTCGCCCTGGCCCCGACCCAGGGCAGCTACCTGCCCATCTCCGACGATCCGTTGTTGCGCCAGGTGCTGACGGCCCTGGAGGAGAATCCGGCGGATGGGCGCTCGCTGGCGCAGTGGGCGCGGCAGGTGCACACCACGGAGCGCACGCTCGAGCGCCGCTGCCAGCAGCACCTGGGCCTGTCCTTCACGGACTGGCGCCAGCGGCTGCGAGTCGTCAAGGCGCTGGCGATGCTGGAGACGGGCCGCTCGGTGGAGGCCATCGCGCTGGACCTGGGCTACAGCAGCGCTTCCGCCTTCATCGCGATGTTCCGGAGAATGACGGGCACCACGCCGGACAAGGTGCGCGGCCAGGGCCTCGCGGCTTCCTGACGCGTCGTCCGCGCCGCGGGGTCGCCTGGAGCGGGCCGGGTCAGCCCCTGGATGCGGCGGGATTCGAAGCCGCCGCCTGGCTCTGAACGGCTCAGTCGCCTTCTCCGGCGGACAGGGGCAGGGACCCGGATGAGTGAGAGAGGGCGCGGTAGGTATCCAGGAAGCCGTGACAGATATCACCCTGTCCCGAGAACAGGGCCTTGGTCGCTTTCGGAAGCAGGTACCAGGGAATCGTTGGGTAGTGGTGGTGGGTATAGTGGAAGCCGTTATTGTGGTGCAGGAAGTTGGTGATTGGGCTGAGGTTGGAACGGATCCCGGTGCGGGTCCGGTAGTGGTCGGTGATCTCCGACCAATAGAGATGGCTTTGACATGACCAGAAGAAGGGGATGAGCCAGTAAAGCACCAGCAGGTGGAGAACCCCGGTCGCGGCGCAGAGCAGCGAGACCACGGCCCAGAAGGCGACGATCTTGCGCCCCTCCTTCCAGGGCCGCGGGGTCAGCACGCGGCAGTAGTACGCCCCAGCGAAGCCGAGCACGGGACGGACGAACCAGATCCAAAACATGTTGATGCCGGGCCTGTCGAGGCCGAGCGCCCGGTAGTCCGCCACCAGATGGTCTTCCGGCATCCCGAGGCGGCGGTGGTGCACCAGGTGCTCGGTGCGCATTTGCGCGACGGTACAGAAGAACGGGAGGCCGTAGAGGAACTCCAGCCGGTCGTTCCAACTGCGCTTCCGGAAAAGGTTGTAGTGCGACGCCTCGTGGAGCAGCGCCTCGCTGAGGGCGAATTGGAAGGCCCCGATCAACCAGGCCGCCACCGGGTAGAGGTACCACCGATCCAACCAGAGGGAGACCGTGATGACAGCGGCGATCGCGGCCCAGTCCCGGCCAATGGCCAGGAAGCCACGGAGGTTGCTGCGCTGGACGAACTGCTGTGGTGTGCTGGACACGAACGGACCTCTGCGTGAAGACGGATAGGTGCTCCAGGACAGCGTCAGCGAGCCGCCTCCATCTGTTCCAGGCGGGGTGGCCGACTGGCGTCGACGAGTGCCGCCAGTTCCGCGGGCGTACAGGTGTAGCTGGGCTTGCCGGGTCTCCCGAACGCGACCGGCTCATTCCGGTCATAGAGGGTTCCCTTGGGGACCAGGTCTACCCATACCTGGACGCCATGGTCTTGCCGTAGCTGTTCCAGGAGTCCTGGCTGGATTTGATCCCCGTCCCGCTCCTTCTCCACGATGAAGCGCAGCCTTCGCGGTTCAGCGGCTGCCTTCCAGAACCGGCGGCTCGGGAGCTTGGACACGATCGCTTGCAGTTCCCAGAGGTCGAACGGCTTGTCCTGGACCCACAGGATGTCGTCCGCCCGGCCGCGGACCTGCAGCGTGGTGTTCTGGCCACACGCACAGGGTCGCGTCAGCAGCCTCACCCTGTCGCCGGTCACGTACCGGATCATGGGGGTGGCCTCGGGGGTCAGGGACGTGACGACCAGGTTTCCCGTCTCCCCCTGCGCCACCTCCTGCTCCAGGCGATCATCCAGAACCTCCATCCAGAAGTCGCCCCATGGGTGCAGCCCGTGCTGCGCGCAGTCCATGGCCTGAGGTCCCGTCTCGGTCATTCCATAGTTGTCATACACGGGGACTCCCCAGATTTCGTGGAGGAGCTGACGACGGTAGGGGGTCAGGGGCTCTCCGCCACAGCAGATGGCACGCAGGTGGGGGAAGTCGCGGCGAGTGTCGAGGCCCGCCATCTCCGCCGCTTCGGCGATCACCACTGCCTGCAGCGACAAGGTGGCCAGGACGCTCACCTGCAGCTTGCGCATCAACTGGACCACGCGCGGCAGGGGGGTGATCGGGGTCCCGGTGTCCGCGGCAATCACACACGCCTGCTTGCGATGGACCGCCGCCTGGACGAAGTGCGCGATGGAGGAGAGCGCATACGGAAACCTGATGAGCACCCGATCCTCTTCATGGAAGCCGACTCCCCATTCCGCCAGCTGCGTGTGGATCCGCGCCATGCTCTCGCCGCTGTACCAGACGGACACCGGATCTCCCGTCGTCGCGGAGGTCTCGTGGTACTGCAGGACTTTCTGGCGAGGAACGCATACCAGTCCCTCCGGCGATTGCTGGCGCAGGTCTTCCTTCCTCAAGAAGGGGAGCCGTTTGAAGTCTTTCCAGGACTGGAGCCGCGTGCTCGGCAGATGGTTCCTGTAGAAGGGCGAGTTGCGTGCATGCCGCAAGACCAGATTGATGGCTTCCAGTGGGTAGAGTGATGCCATGTTCCCGCTTCCTGTGTGGATGTTCATTCGAGGCGAAGCAACTCGCGGATGTTCTTGCCGAGGATCCTCTCGCGCTCCGGTTCGGAGATGGGAAGCAGGAGGATCTTCTTGAGCTCCACGGCTGGGTGGGACAGGGGGTACTCGGACCCGAAGAGCACCTTGTGGGCTCCGGCCTTCTTCACCGATTCGTGGATGTGCAGATAGGTGCCGAGCGAGGTCTCCAGGAAGAAGTTGTCCAGCTCGGAGGCGGCGGCCGTCGCCTCCTGGTCGGCCGGTCCATGTCCCATGTGCTCCAGGACGAAGTTCGTGTGAGGGAATCGCCTGGCCAGCCCGGCGAACCGGGCTGTATCCACCCCCGGGCGCGGCACGACATGCGAGTAGACAGGTACCCCGCGCTCGCCGCAGAGCAGCACCAGCTCGGCGACCGCTTCGCTGTCGAACGACAGCGCGTGAATCAGGGGCGCCAGCTTCAAGCCGCGAAACCCGCTCTTCAGATACTGCTCCAGCTTCTGCACTGCCCGCGGCTCGAGTGGATCCACGCAGGCGAGCCCATGGAGCTGGGAATGGGTCTGGAAGGACTGCTCCACATAGTCGTTGGGCGGAGGCTGGTTGAACGGCTCGGCCTTGCCAGTCAGGTAGTCGCTCATCCGTCTGATATCCAGCATGCCTCCTGGGCCGATGACGCCCTGCTGGATGTCGCTCTGTTCGAGCTGTTCTAGATACTCCTTTGTCTCTCCAAAGAGGGTGGGAGAGACGTGGGCATGTGCATCAATCACCATGGAAGTGCTCAAGAGAAGATGGAGGGCCGGGAGTGGCTGATCCCTTCTGTCATTCGGGTTGGATGCGCGCCGGAAGGGATGTGACGGGCACGAGCCACTCGCTCCAGCAGCCACGCCAACCCCTTGCCTACCCGTCTGCGGCCGTCCCATCACATCGACCTCCTGGCGACTCAGGTACAGGGATCGCGTGCCTCGCTCACACGGGCATGAATCCAGCATGTGTGCGCGCGGCCAGCGCTGTCATGAGGGCAGGCTGGCGTTTTGTAAATCAGGGGAGATCACACATGAGACAAAACGAGACGGGCGTTCCGCAGGCGGGAGTTGGCGTGCGAGGAGGGAGAGGGCTGCGCTCCTTCCGTTCCTTGAAGGACATGCTCCTGCGTGGGTTGGAGCGTGGGCACGGACACGAGCACGGACACGAGCACGGGGGCGCCTGGGAAAAGCAACCCTCGTTGGAGCTGTACCACGAGCTGACGGTCGCCTATGCCACCCACAAGATCCGCCGTGTGCTCGATGATGGTCACGAGCAGGTGGATGAGGTCCGGTTGCGTTCCTACAATGGGAAGCTGGTGGGACCCACCCTCGAGGTGCGTCCAGGGGACACGTTGAGAATCCTCTTGAGGAACCAACTCCCCTTCAAGGAAGAGCTGGTGGGCGATCATCCGCACGTCGGCCCGCATGGTGCCAACGTCACCAACCTCCACTTCCACGGGATGCACGTCTCTCCCGCGGGAAATTCAGACAACGTCCTGCTCGCGATCGGACCCAACCAGGAACTCGAGTACGAGGTCAAGATACCGGAAGATCACCCCGCCGGCACCCACTGGTACCACGCCCACAAGCATGGCGCGGTGAGCATCCAGCTCGGCAGCGGCATGGCGGGCCCGTTGATCGTCCGTGGCGACATCGACCAGGTCGAGGGCATCCGCCAAGCCAGGGAGCGCATCATCGTCCTCCAGCAGATTCCCTACAGGCTGGTCACGGATCCCTACGACAACACCCGGCAGGCGAACATGGTGGAGGAGTTCTCGCAGCTCTTCGAGAACACCTGGCAGCGCGAGCTGGTCCCCCAGGGGCGGCGTGTCACCCTCAATGGAGAGATCCTACCGACCTTCCGGCTGCGGCCCGGAGAAGTGGAGCGCTGGCGGTTCATCCACGCGGGCGTCCACTTCCCGTTCCGGCTCCGGCTGGTCCGCGAGGGCGGCAACCCGGCCACCGAGAGCATTCCCTACTACCTGATCGCCATGGATGGCATCACGACGGGTCGCCTCGACCAGGTGGATGTGACCGAGATGCATCCCGGCTACCGCGAGGACGTGCTGGTTCATGCGGTGGGCAGGGATGGCAAGCCTCTGGCGCGGGGAACCTACCTGCTCGTGGACGAGGTGGAGCAGAATCCCGGGGCCCGGGTCCTGGCCCGTGTCGTCGTGGAGGGCCCGCCGAAGATGATGAGGCTGCCCAGGCCGGAGGCGTTGGCCGCGTTGGCTCCGTTCGAACCCATCCGGGACGAGGAACTCACCAGCACGACGCCCCAGGAGGCTCGTTTCGAGGTCCAGATCGTCAAACCGCCTCCAGCTCCGGAGTTCAGGTTCCTGCTCAATGGCAAGGAGTTCAGCCCCCATGATCCCCCGCGCCAGCTCACGCTGGGTGCGGTGGAGGAGTGGGTCGTCTCCAGCGTGGGCGCCGCCGAGTTCTTCCCGGGCCACCCCTTCCACATCCATACCAATCCGTTCCAGCTCGAGGATGCACAGGGAAGAGTCATCTGGAAGGACACGATCTTCGTGCCCGTCGGCCAGCAGGTCCGGTTGCGCACCCGTTACCGGCGCTACGTTGGCCAGTTCATGCTGCACTGCCACATCGTGACGCACGAGGATGAGGGCATGATGCAGTTGCTGGAGATCGTCCCGCCCAGGCAGGACGCGGGGGGGGCGCCCGGTGGTGGTTCAGGCTCGCATCATTAGAGCCCTCTAGCGCCCTCTGAAGCGCTCCGCTTCGGCGAGCGCGTCGTGCTCGTACAACCAGTCCATCCGGTGTGCGAGCACGTCGGGCCGGAACCGCTGGGTGAGCCGGAGCCGGGTGTTGCGCTTGAGCACCTGGAGCGGTCGGTCCAGGTGGAACAGTTGCGCACTGCCCCGGGAGGTCATCTGGACCTGGTGGGTCCGGGGCTTGCGCAGCCGCTCGTATTCCTCCAGCGCCTCCTGGGGCCTTCCGGCACGCCGTGTCAGGCAACTCGCCAACACCACCGCGTCCTCGATGGCCTGGGCCCCCCCTTGCGCCTGGAAGGGGAGCATGGGGTGGGCGGCATCCCCCAGGAGCGTGACGCGCCCGCGGCTCCACCGGGGCAGCGGGTCGCGGTCATACAGGGCCCACTTGAACACCTGGTCCGTGGCGCGGATCAACTCCTGGAGGACCGGGTGCCAGCCCTGGAACTCCGAGAGGAGTTCTTCCCGGCTCCCCTCGACCGACCATGACTCCAGGTGCCACGTCCGGGTGGGAACGACCGCGACATAGTTGAGCTGGCGCCCTCCGGAAATGAAGTAGTGCACGAAGTGCCGTCCCGGGCCCCACCAGGACGTCATGTCGCGCTGGAGCCGGAGGCCTTGGATGCGCTCGGCCGGGAGCACGGCGCGGAAGGCCATATAACCCGAGAAGCGAGGTTGCTCCGGCCCGAAGGCGGCGGTGCGGATGCTCGAGTGGATGCCATCTGCTCCGATGAGCACGTCCCCCCACACGCGGGAGCCGTCCTCGAGTTCCACGCGCACGCCGTCCTCCTCCTCGACGAAGCCGGTACATCGGGCGCCCAGGTGGAGCGGCTCCGGCCCGAGCGCCTTCATGAGCACCGCGTGCAGGTCGGCCCGATGGACGTGGTAGTAGGGCGCCCCGTAATCCTGGAGGCAGCGCTTACCCAGAGGTGTGGAGAAGATGCTCCTGCCGGTACGCCAACTTTTCACCTGGAGCGACCCCGGGGCCACGGCGACGTCGCGCAGCTCCTCCCCGCACCCGAGCTGGACGAGGGTCCGCGTCGCATTCGGGCTCATCTGGATGCCGGCCCCGACGGGCTGGAGGTGGGGGGCCTGCTCGAACACTCGTGGCTCGAACCCGGCCCGTTGCAGTGCCAGAGCCGCCGCCAGTCCGCCAATGCCGCCGCCGGCGATGAGGATGCGTGGACGGCTCACCATGGGGCCCCCTCCGCGCTCGTGGGGCGCGTTTCCGGGGCTTCGGAGCGTTCGAGCTCGAAGGCCTCATGCAGGATGCGCAGGGCCTCGTCCGCCCGACTCTCTTCCACCAACCCGCTGATGCGCAGCTCGTTCACGGCCAGGTCCGCCATGGGGATGCCATGCCGGGCGAGGCTGCGGCACACGCGGGCGGCGACCCATGGATCCGAGCGGACGCCGATGCCCACCAGTGACACCTTGCTCAGACCCGTCGAGACCTGGATGGCGGATGCACCCAGGTAGTCCACGAGCCGTTCCAGCGAGGGTTTCGCACGGAGCAGCTCCCCCTCGGGGAGGGTGAAGGAGATGCTCGCCCGGGTTCCCTCCTGGCGGTGGCGCAGCAGGTCCACGCTCGTGTTCAGCTCGGCCAGCAATTCCAGCAGCTCCGCCATCCGCTCGGGGTGGTGCTCCAGCCCCGACAGCTCCACCCGAGCCTGATTGCGCTCACAGGCCAGCCCCGCCAGCACCCGGGCCTCGAATGCCTTCTCCCGGGAAACCAGCCACGTCCCTTCTTCCTCCGTGAACGAGCTGCGCACGTGAACCGGAACCTCGTATTTCATGGCGATCTCCACGCTGCGCACCTGCAGGACCTTGGCTCCCAGGGATGCCAGCTCGAGCATGTTCTCGTAAGAGATGGACTTCAGCTTGCGGCTGGAAGGACAGACGCGGGGGTCGGCCGTGTAGATGCCCTCCACGTCCGTGTAGATTTCACAGACGTCCGCGCCCAGCGCGGCCGCCAGGGCCACCGCCGTGGTGTCCGAGCCTCCACGCCCCAGGGTGGTGATGTTGTCGTTGGAGTCCACGCCCTGGAACCCGGCGATCACGGCGATCTGGCCGCACGCCAGGACCTCGCGGATGCGCTCCTGCTCCACCTGGAGGATGCGAGCCCGGGTGAATGCGCTGTTGGTGCGCAGCGGGAGTTGATGGCCCAGGAAGGAGCAGGCTTGCCCGCCCTCGGCTTGGATGGCCAGGGCGGTCAGCGCGGTGGAGACCTGCTCCCCCGTGGCGGCAATCACATCCAGCTCCCGGGCATCCGGGAGCGGGAGCACCTGGTGGGCCAGACCCAGCAGACGGTTCGTTTCCCCGCTCATGGCACTGACCACCACCACCACGTCGTTGCCCGCCTGCTGACTCGCGAGCGCCAGCCGCGCGACCTCGCGGATGCGCTCGATGTCCGCCACGGACGTGCCACCGAACTTCTTCACGAGCAGGGGACGCCGGCTCCCGGGGTTCTTCTCAGGTGCACTCATGGACTGTCTCTCAGGTCTCGATGATGTGCTCGTCGACCTTGATGCCCACGTGCCGTCCAGGCAGGGCCATCTGGCCGAGCAGCTTGTCCCCGGGCCGCAGCTCGGTGATGTTCAGGGGCCTGGCTTCGTCCGAGAAGATCCGGACGTGCCAGTCGTCCTGCATGATGACGTTGATGCGCTCGCCGCTCTGGAACTCGGCCTCGATGAGGCGCAAGGGACGCATCTCCGTCTTCATCCGGCCGACGCTGGAGCGGCGCGTGGTCCCGGTGCGGTCGACGATCATCACCGGTGAGCCCGCGCGCAGCTCGCTCATGTAGTCCGTGCGGTTGCCGAAGTTGTAGACGTAGCTGTGCACGGCCCCGGCGTTCACCCGGAAGGGCCGCAGCTCCATGTACGGCAGGAAGAAGACCTCGGGGCAGCACAGCAGCCCACCCTGGGAGGTGGAGCCCACCAGGATGCCTTCCGTCGGAGAGAAGAGCGTGGTGGTGTCGATGCAGCTGCGGTAGCCCATCCCGATGGGGACGGTGCGCACCAGGGTGGCCACTTCCAGCTTCACCGACGTGCGCTCCAGCCGGCCCAGACGCGAGACGAACTCGCTCAGCGCGCCGTGCGAGCGCGGCGAGAACATGACCCCGTCCGCCCCCACCTCCATCACCCCCAGCGTGACGATGGCGTCGTCCACGTCCGTGGGGGCGCTGATCTCCTTGATGAGCACGGTGTTCGTGGCCTGCAGCGAGGCGATCACCAGCTCCAGCGGGATGTTGGTGGGATCCCGGAAGCGGATCATCAGGTAGTCATGGTGGCTGCCCTCCCGGATGGACTGGTGCAGACTCTCTCCATCGTCCACGTACGCCCGGTAGCACGTCTTCAGTCCCAGCTCCGCCGCCCTGGCCAGCACCTGCACGTCCGGGCTGGTCACCACGAAGTCCTGGCCGCCCTGGGGCAGGGAGGCGAGTCGCTCCAGATCCTCGGCGCACTCGGCGTGGAAGACCTTGCGGATGCGCGCCGGGAGGACGGGCGCGAGCGCGGAGAGGTTGTCCGGGTAGAGGATGAGGCCGGTATACGACAGGTTGAGCACCCGCTCGAGCAGGCCTTCATTGTCTTGGGGGGTGGACAGTCCGGCCGAGTCGAACCAGACGATGAGGGAGCTGGTCTCTTCCGCGCGGTTGCGGTCGCCCTCGAGCCGCTCGAGTCGGATGCGCTCGCGCTTCTGCATGGTGACGACTTCGCTCATGTTGATGATGCTCTCTGGGCTGCTCATGATGATTCCTGTGTGTGAGGATGCCGCGCGGTCCGGACTGCTCGTCGCGCGGCTGCTCTTCAGAAAGAGAGGGGAGAGCGCGAACGTGACGCGCTCCTCACTTCACGGCCTCATCGAAACCCTGGGTCAGGAAGTGGGCGGCCCCCTGGCTGCTTGTACCGCCCGCGCGCCGGGCAAAGGGAACCGGTGCTTCCAGCTCCTCTCCGGAGTCCTCCCGCATGAGTTCCCACAACTGGTCGAGGAGGGTGGCGGGGGACTCGCGTTGAAAGACATTGCGTCCGACGCACAGCCCGGTGGCGCCGTGGCCCACCGCCTCCCGGGCGAGCGCGAGAAACTCCTCGTCCGAGCACTTCGATCCACCCGCGAAGAAGACGGAGGTGTGCTCCTGGATGCCATCCAGCAGCACCGGCAGCAGCGCGAGCCTGGCGGGCGCGGCGATCTTGAGTGCATCCGAGCCCAATTCGACGCAGGCGCGCATGAGGTGCCGCATCCGCAGCAGGCGCGGCTCTTCCCGGGCGGACTCGACCTTGTCGTAGACCATGGTCAACACCGGCAGCCCGTAGTCATGGGCCTCGTCCACCACCCGGCCCAGCATCACCAGGTTGGAGGCGTCGTTCGTCCCGTCGAAGTTGAGCTGCACGGAGACCGCGTCCGCGCCGAGGCGGATTGCTCTCTCCACCGAGGTCAGCATCTCCTTGCGGTTCGGCGATGCGGACAGCGAGGTCATTCCATTGAGGTGGACCATCACCCCCTGGCCTCGGAGCAGCCCCTGGCCGCCGAGTCGCTCCACCAGTCCCTTGTGGGCGAGGACCCCGGTGATGACCGGATGACGGATCCATCGTCCGATCTGCTCCATCCGCTCCAATCCCTGGATGGGGCCCATGGTGAGACCATGGTCGATGGGGACGATCACTCCCAGGTTGGACTGCTCGTGCAGGAAACGTGACCAGCGGATCTTCTTCGCAACGCCATCCATGGAGTGCTGCCTTTCAAATGGAGGCCGGAGCCGCACGGATCGGCAACGTTCCCCGGCTATCGGAGATGGAGGGCGTGAGGGCGGGATGTGAGCGGGCCGGGCTCCAGGCCGCCAGGGGCAGGCTCTTGCCGTCCCGTGCAGCAGCCGAACCGGCCTGGCCACCTGGCTGTTCAGCGCGTGCGAACCCTTTCAGGGTGCTCCGCGTTCAGCCCCGCCGCTTCGTCGCACTCTCTTCGGCTCGGCCTTGCAGGTGACGCCTCACTTCCACTCGCTGGTGCCGGAGTTCGCCTGCATGAGGCGTGGATGCAGGCGGCGGGTGTTGGCGTACGTGACAGCACCCAGCGGGATGCGCGCGATTCTGGATCACCTGGGATTGCCCACGCGGCCCGCCAGGCGGGCCCCAGCGCGAACCCCACCTGTCACTGTACTTCCACGGAGCCCTGCGCCCCGGTTTCATCCATCTTCTCGGCGAGCGCCTTCCCCTCGGGCGTCAGCGACAGACCTCCGAAGGTGACGGAGACCAGACGCTCGAGCTGCATCTCGTCGATCACGCCGAGGAGCTCGGTCCGGGGAATACGCAGCGCCTCCCCCAACTCGTTGACCTCGTCCTGGCTCAACAGGGCTCCACCCTTGGAAGACTCAATCGAGTACAAGGCGCGTAAGAAGGCTCGAGACGTGTCTGTCATGATTTGCATTCCTGAAGCGCTCTTACTTCAGAATGGGCTCTTGCGGGGGTCATGGCAGTAGAGAATGGAGTGTGCCTCTGGCCCTTCTCTCGGAGGGCGATGCCGCGTTTCCGGGCAGGCATGGATGGGGCGGGCCGCCCGCCCGCCCGCCCCCGTCAGCACCCGTCAGCTCCGCGGCTCTCCTCCGCCGGCGCGCACCAACCCTCCACGGCACGGGGCTCTCTCTTCTTCCGCGTATTCCACTTAGGCGTCAGACGAGCGCTGATGTATCCTCCGGTAGGCAAGGACACGACGAGCCGCCCCCAGGAAGTGGGCTCGGCGGCGTCCGAGCCCCCCTTGTGCTTCGGTTGGAGAAACACCATGCGCGCCGTGCTGGGTTGGATTGCGATCGTGCAGCTCTTGTGGGCCGGAAGTGCCAGGGCGGACGAGCTGGCCACGCTCGCGTTGTCCCAGGCGAAGGCCTTCTACCAGGCGCTCGACTACGAACGGTGCCTCAAGCGGCTGAAGCGTGCCGGTACGCTGAAGCTGTCGGAGCCGGAGCGGGCCGAGGTGGCGCTCTACCAGGGATTGTGCGGCGCCGGCCTGGGCCAGTCCAAGGCGGCCCGGAAGTCCTTCCAGCGTGCGTTGGAGCTGGATCCGGAGCTCCAACTCCCCCTGGGAACGAGCCCCCGCCTCGTCGAGCTCTTCGAGGAGGTGGGTGGAAAGCGCCGGAGCCGCCCGCCGGACGCACCGGCCGTGGCCGCCGCCCCCGCTCCGGATGTGCCGTCGGCACCGTCGGCGGAGCCTCCCACGGTCACGCCCGAGCTGAAGCCCTCGGCCCCCCCTGCCGTCACCGAGCGTCCGGCCTTCCTTCCTCAAGCCCAGCCGCCGAAGAGCGGGGTGGTCCGCGCCGTGCCCTACGTGCTGGGCGGCGCCTCGCTCGCGGTGCTCGCCACGGGCGTCGTCTTTGGCGTTCAGGCCCGCTCCTCCGAGGCTCAGGCGCGCGGTGCGCACTTCGACTCGGACATGGCTTCCTTCAACCGGCAGGCCGCCTCGCGCGCCCGCACGGCCAACATCCTCTACATCGGTTCAGGAGTCGTCGCCGCGGCCACCGTGGTGAGCGCGCTCCTCCAGTAGTTCGTCGCCCCCAAGGATCCCCCATGAATCGCGACACGAGAGTCGCTCTTTCGTTTCTTCTGCTCGGCCTGCTCTTCGCGCCCGGCTGCCTGGTGCAGAGCATCGATGAGGAGGGCCGCGCCTGCGATGTGGAGCACCCGTGCAGCGCGGGACGCTCCTGCGTCGGTGGCGTCTGCCTGGCCCACGTCACGCCCGCCGCGGATGGCGGTCCCTCGGAGCAGGGGGATGGTGGTGTCGCGGACGGCGGTGCGAGCTGCCTGGACGCGTGCGTGGACTGGCTCTGTGGCACCTCCAACGCTTGTGGCGCCGTCTGCCAGCCCGAGAACGGGTGCGTCGAGGGAAGCCTGTTGGACGGCTTCGACCCGGGGAGCACGGGCTGGGTCATCTTCAAGGATGCGCCGACCACCTTCCAGATGACGGACGTCTCCAGCCCGGCCCTGAGCGGGCAGGCGCTGCGGCTGGACTACGACATCAACCCGGCGGGCGGCTTCGGTGGAATCGAGCGGCTCTTGGGCGAGGGTCAGGACTGGCGGCAGGCCACCGGCCTTGGCATCTGGGTGTATGGCGCCTCCACCGGTCATCCCTTCCGGTTGGAGTTCTATGACACCCATTGGGTGCGCTTCGAGTTCATCGTCCCGGTGGACTGGACGGGCTGGAAGCACGTGTATGCCCCGTTCAGCGCCTTCACCCGCTCGGCCTTCCAGCCCGTTCCGGATGCGGGCAGCGGCCCACCGGCGCTCGACGCGGTCAAGGGCCTGAGCATCTCCCCCGGGTACTCGTCTGGCGCCCACGGGTCCGTGGTGGTGGATGAGCTCGCGCTGCTGCGGCGGCCCGAGGCGGGCGCCATCGTTCCGCTCTACATCTATCCCTCCCCCGGCGCATGGGCGCCGCTCATCGAGGGCAAGCGCACGCACCCGACGGTGCCGGTGCTGGCCATCGTCAATCCAGACACCGGTCCGGGAGAGGCCATCAAACCGGAGTACGCCACCTCCATCAGCGCGCTGGCGGACGCCGGCATCACGGTGGTCGGCTACGTGCATGCCTTGTACAGCCGGCGCGACGCGGGCCTGGTGCGCGAGGAGATCAACCGCTATCGCGCCTTCTACCCGGAGACGCGGGGCATCTTCATCGACGAGATGGCGAACGCGGAGGGGCAGGAGGGCTACTACCGCGCGCTCAGCGACCATGCGCGAGACGCGGGCTTCGAACTCACCGTCGGCAATCCAGGCGCCCGCACGCCCGTGAGCTTCCGCGGAACGGTGGATGTGCTCACCATTTCCGAGGGGCCTGGACTGACGGATGTCGGCATCATCCAGGAGGCGGCGGCTGGCTTCGACCGGGGCTCGCTGGGCGTGCTCCGCTACGGCCTGCCCACCGCCAACCCGGCCTACGTCCATCAGGTCCGCCGCGACGTGCGCTACCTCTACCTCACGCATGATCCGAAGAACCCCTGGACCTCCTTGCCTCCGTACCTGAACAGCCTGCTCGACTCGTTGCGTTGAGCCCCCGCGCGCCATGACCCAGGTTCAGCTGCCTCAGCTCGGGAAGTACCGGTTGCTCGAAGTCATCGCCAAGGGCGGGATGGGCGAGGTGTACAAGGCCCAGCAGGAGGGGCCGGCGGGGTTCTCGAAGACCGTGGTGGTCAAGCGCGTCCTTCCGCACCTGGCGGACGCGGAGAACTTCATCGAGATGTTCCTCGAGGAGGCCCGCCTGGCGGCGCGGCTGTCCCATCCCAACGTGGTGCAGATCTTCGAGCTGGGAGAGGACCGGGGCGAGTACTTCATCGCCATGGAGTACATCCAGGGGCCCTCGCTCCACCGCGTGCGCAAGCGCCTGCGGGAACTGGGGCACCCCTTTCCCGTCGACATCGCCGCGTACGTCGTCGCGCAGGCGCTCCAAGGACTGCACTACGCGCACGAGCTGCGGGATGAGGCTGGCAAACCCCTGGGAGTCGTCCACCGCGACATCAGCCCCGACAACATCCTGGTGACGATGGACGGCGTGGTGAAGGTCGTGGACTTCGGCATCGCCAAGGCGGCGGATTCCGCGTCCAAGACCCAGTCGGGCACACTGAAGGGCAAGCTCTCGTACATCTCGCCCGAGCAGGTGAATGGCTGGCCCGCCTCGGTGCACTCGGACATCTACGCCACCGGGGTGGTGCTCTACCAGCTGTTCACCAACACGCTGCCCTTTCGCGCGCCCTCGAACGCGGCGCTGCTCCAGCAGATCGCCACGGCGGAGCCCGAAGCGCCGGATCGGCGCGAGCTGGACGTGCCTCCCGTGCTCAGCGACATCGTCATGAAGGCGCTGCGGAAGGATCCCCGCGAGCGCTTCGCCACCGCACAGGAGATGTCCCGGGCGCTCCTCGAGGCCCTGGAGTCCTGTCAGCGGAGGCTCTTCCCGGAGGACCTCGGCGCGTTCCTCAAGCAGCTCTTCGAGCAGGAAGGCTCGCCGCGGCGCTTCTTCGCGCAGCCCACTCCACGCGGTACGCGGCTCTCCTCACCCCCCGTGGTCGTGGAGGACGAGGCGACGGCCCCCCTGCTCGCGAACCCGGGGACGGTGACGGTGGCGCCTGCCCGCCCGCGCCATCGCGCGATCGCCTGGGTGTTGGGAGGCGCCTTGATGACCGCGGCCGTGGGGGTGGTCGCCCTGCGACCGTGGGAGCGGGGGACGCCTCCCGCTCCCGTGGCTCCCTCCCTCGCGCCGGCTCCTGCCCCCGGGAGCGTCCAGGCCCAGAAGCCTGTCATCCCGGCGCCACCGGAGGCCACGGTGTTACCGGCGGCGGTGGTGCCCCCACCGGAGGCGGCGGTGCCAGCACCGGAGCAGGCGGCACCCTCGCGAGCGCCCACGCCCGAGCCCACCCCCTCCCCGGCGCCGTCGCCCCAGGAGCTCTCGCGGGTGGCCTCCATGGGGCGGGTGCAGGTCCGGGTCAATCCCTGGGCGGAGGTCTTCTACGAGGGCCGCAGACTGGGCATCACTCCCATGCCCGCCATCCGGCTCCCCGCGGGAAGACGGACCCTCACCTTGAAGAACAAGGAGCTCGGGGTGTCACGCGACTACCGCGTCTCCGTCCCCGCCAACGGCGAGGTCACGCTGAAGGCGGACCTCTTGGAGTAGGGCTTGCTCCGCGCTACGGCGTCATCCAGTTGCGCGAGACGCTCAGCATGGCCAGCAGCTTGACCGTGTCGCCGTAGTAGTCCTCGGTGGGGGGGGTGGAGACGATCTGGTTCCACAAGCTGTCCAGCCACGCCTGGCCGCCGGAGTCCACGGTGGCCGCGACGGCGAACGGCGCCATGAAGACCATGTCGTTGTAGGACTCGATCGCGGTGCCGTTGAGTTGGTAGCCAGCACGGATGTTGTTCGGCCTGCCTCCCGTCTTGCCGCGAATCCAACGGCTGAGCAGGCTGGCCGCGTTGCGCGAGCGGGTGTCGCCGCTGATGGCCGCGTCGATGCCGATGCGCCACGGCACGCGGCACGCGTTCCAGGAGTAGCTGCCGTCGTACGGCGCCTCGAGGAATTCGGCGGGGGCGGGGCGAGGCGTCGTGGTGTTCGTCTTGATGATGAAGTCGGGCACCAGGCCGGTCGAGCTGGCGTAGGTGGTCTGCATCTTCTCGAGCAGCGTCTGGTGCGCGCTCAGCACCTTCGACCAGTCGGTGCTGGCGTGGCCGATGAAGCCGCGGAAGTGGCCGAGCATCCAGTCGGAGCTGCGCGTGGCGTAGTAATAGTCCGGAGCATCCTGCTGCAGCAGGCTGGCCCAGTCGCCGAGGTTGACCAGTCGCGTGGTCGGGTTGATGTTGCTCTGGGCGATCGCGTTGAGCACGCGCGTGGCCGCGGCCGCGTAGTTGATGGAGCCGGTGGAGCCCCACTGCTTGTGCGCGAGCAGCAACGAGTAGGCGATGTCGAGATCTCCATCGGTGGCCGAGTCGTGATCGAGGATGTCGTTGCAGTTGACATCCTGCGCCCAGGCCAACAGGTCGGGATTGTTCTGGCTGGGATGCCGGAGGTTGTAGCGGTGCAAGCCGTCGAAGATGGCCTGGGCCTGCGGATCCTGCCCGGCCATCATCACGGTGATCAACATTCCGTAGCCCTGGCCCTCGGACACGACATAGGCGCCATCACCCGTGCTGGCCTTGATGCGGTAGTCCCCCGCCTGGCACCCGGCGACGACGTAGCGGCTCTTCCACTTCCAATAGAAGTCCGCCGTCGCGCTGTCAGCCGCGGCCGTGCCGGCCGAAACGCTCAAGGTCGACGCGTTATAGGCCTGATGGTGGCTGCCGAATGGATGGTTCTGGGCCTGCGCGGCATCGGCGATGCCAAACACGGTCAGTGCCAGTCCTGGCAGAAGGTGTTTCAACGAAGGCATGGGCATGGAAGCGCTCTCCAGTCAGTGAGGGGATGGATGGCTCAGATGCCGCACGAGTGCTTCAAATGCAAGGTAATAAGGTGGAAAGGCGGGAATGAATGAATATCGAGAAATGAGAAGATGTCCGTGGGAGCCATGCGTCGCGGCGCGTCATCGCACCTCATGACGCCTCGGGGGAGTGCTCCAGGAAACAGAAAGCTTTCACGAAATCTTCACACGCGAGCAAGGTGATACGGCCCGTGCGAGCAGGGCAAACACACTTATCCTTCCCATGCATTCTTGTCTCTCGCTCATCTTGTTGGCATCGCTATATTCAAGATGCGGTTTCAGCCAGCGCGAGCCTTCCGCGGCCATCGTTCGCAGTCTCTGAGAATGCACGAGTAGCCCTGTGATGAGTGAGACCACCCGTATGGGTGTCTCATGAGCCATGCGTGCGATGACCAAGAAGGTGTTGTTGTTTCATGACGCAGCACATCAATCACCAAGGGGAATGAGTTCCATGAAGAAGCTGATGAGCAGCGCCGTGTGTGCCATTGCCGTGGCGGCATCCCTGGTGGGCGGGCAGGCGAGTTCCCAGGCCACCGCGCCGGTGT
This sequence comes from Cystobacter fuscus DSM 2262, assembly GCF_000335475.2. Lineage (NCBI taxonomy): Bacteria > Pseudomonadati > Myxococcota > Myxococcia > Myxococcales > Archangiaceae > Cystobacter > Cystobacter fuscus. Next base: position 481,147 of record NZ_ANAH02000010.1, read on the forward strand.
CCGTGAGCTACACCTTCGCGCAGGGCGCGGAGGGCTGGACGCATGGGTTCGCCGATCTTCCGACGGACTACGTCAGCCTGGGCATCTACGATACCGACTTCGCTTGGACTGCCATTCCGGATCAGTCCGGGGTGAATGGCCTGATGATCCAGAGCCATAACCGCAGCGACGACGTCTTCATGTACATCACGAAGAAGATCGACGCCTCGGCGGGCCTTCTTCCCAACAAGCAGTACACCGTCTACCTGAGCTTCGACCTCGGGACCAACGTCAGCGAGGGGATGATTGGCATCGGCGGCGCGCCGGCCGAGGGCGTCACGGTCAAGGCCGGGGCGGTGAACCACGCGCCGGCCCTCCAGGTGGAGGACGTCGGCGGGACCCCGTACTACATCCTCAACGTCGACAAGGGCCAGCAGACCAATGGTGGCACCGACCTGCAAGCGATTGGCCACCTCGGCAAGCCCAACCCGGACCAGGAGGGCTACCAGCTCAAGCACTTCGAGCACTCCTTCACCGTGACGACCACCGCCCAGGGGGCGGCCTACCTGATCATCGGCACGGATTCCGGCTTCGAGGGCCTGACCCGGATCTACTACACGAACATCCAGGCGGACTTCATCTAGGCGGGAGCTGAGCCAGGGGAGGTCCATCGGGCGTCCATGCCCAGTGGACCTCCCCCCGTCGTGGGCTGGCTACCGAGACTCAGCGTGTGGTGGCCGGAAAGCGCAGGTGCAGCGAGCTGGGCCCGCGATCATTGAAGTTGGAGCCCTGGTAGTCGTAGGGCCTGCCGGTGAGCTCCCAGCGCGGCAGCGTGAGCAGGGCGCGCAGGGCTTCCTCGACCTCGAGCCGAACGAGGGAGGCCCCCGGACAGTAGTGGGCGCCGACCCCGAAGGTCATGTGCCGGTTGGGCGCGCGGGTGATGTCGAAGCGCTCCGGGTCGGGGAAGATGGAGGGATCGCGGTTGGCCGCGGCGACCATCGCGTAGACGATCCGCCCCTTGGGAATCCTCGTGCCGCTGATCTCCGTGTCCTCCACGCACACCCGGTTGATGGACATGACGGCTGGTTCATGGCGCAAGCCTTCCTCGATGGCGCCCCGGATGAGGCCCGGGTCCCGCCGCAAGACATGCAACTGCTCGGGGTGACGCAGCAGCGCGAGGAGCGTGTTGGTGAGCTGGTTCGTCGACGTGACGAAGCCGGCGCCAATCATCTGGAAGGACTGGATGACGGCCTCGCCCGCGAGCTGGGGATGGCCCTGCTCTCCCGCGATGAGCTGGCTGATGAGATCCTCTCCGGGCGCTGCCCGGCGCTTCTCGACGAGGTCCGCCAGGTAGTCCGCCATGTCGTTGGTGGTGCGCCGCACGGCGTTCCTCGCCTCGTCCGAGCCGACCCCCGCGCCCGCGGGCTTGAGCAGATCCCTCGACCAGTCCATGAACCGCGGCCGATCCGCTTCGGGGAGCGCGAACAGCTCGGCGATGGTGTTGAGGGCGATGGGCTCGGCGAAGTCCGCGACGACGTCCATTTCCCCCTGTCGCCGCCCCTTCTCCAGGGCTCGCTCCACGAGCGACACGAGTTGGGGCCGGAAGTGCTCGATCGCCGCGGGCGTGAAGCCCTTCATGACGAGCTGGCGCAGCAGCGTGTGGCGGGGGGGATCCTGGAAGAAGACGAGCCGCGACCAGACCGAGACCATCTTCTTCGTCGCCTCATCCTCCCCCAGCATCCCCATGCTCCCGAACAGCGCGTCCGCGCGCCGCGAGGAGAAGCACGGGCTCCTGGTGAACGCCTCGATGTCGGCGCCACGCGTGAGGATGAAGCACTGGAAGGGTTCGAAGAAGTAGACGGGCCGCTGGGCGCGCAACCGCTCGAAAGTAGGGAAGGGGTTGGCGAAGAAGCCCTCGCTCATCAAATCGATATCGGCGCCTGTACTCATCTTTCCTCCAGGACTGTCTGGCGAGACAGCCTGGGACGCTAGCCCTCGAAGGCCCGGAACGCGACAGGGGGCGAGGAGGGCTCTCCTGGCCTCCTCGCCCCCTGGGTATTTCAGAGCTGCCCGCTCGAGTGCGCGCTTCGCGCTAGTAGCTGGTCTTCAGCCACTGGCTCTTCGTCCAGGTGAGCTTCCCAGCGCCCGCTCCATCGGCGGCCGTCAGCCGGCTCTTGAGGGTCGACGGATCCTCCGGCGTATAGCTGTAGGGCAGGGTGGAGAAGCCATTCCAGGAGAAGTCCTTCACGTCAGCGGGTACCGGGCTGAGCGGGCTGCCGGAGGCGTCGCTGCTTCCCCGGAAGGCCACCCCATTGAGGGAGTCGATCGTGTCGATGGCGCGGATCTTCCCCGTATAGCTTGCATCCTCGGGATCCGTCTGGTTGTTGCGCACCGGGTACTGGACGTCGATGATGTGCGACTTCTCGACCAGGACGGCGCCGCTCTCGGTGGAGATCGCGCCGTTGCTCGTCACGGTGAAGTGGTAGCCCTTGGAGGAGATGGCGGTGGCCATGGCCGAGGTGATCTTCGACTTGGCGGCCCAGGCTCCCGCGCTGTCCATGACGATGTTGTAGGCGTGCGCGTTGCCGCCGCGCAGGCGGGGCATGCGGTCCTGGATGTCCTTGTAGTAGTTGTGGTGCAGCGTGATGGAGAGGTTCGGGTTGTCCGAGGCAAACTCCGTCGAGCCGACCAGGTGGCCCTTCTTCTGCGCGCCCGCGATCGCGATGATGTCCTGCTTGCTCAGGCCCACCGCGCTGCCGCGCAGGTGGTTGTACATCGGGTAGGCGGACTTGTTGGCCTCGAGCGCATCGAACTGCCTGGCCACGAAGCTGGTCGCGCTGCCGTCATCCCCCTTGAACGTGGACCAGGAGATGGTCACGCCCGAGGTGCCCTTCTTCGAGTCGACGAGGCCATCGTAGGCCTTGTTGAAGGTGCAGTGGTCGATCCAGACCTTGCTGCTCTCCTCCAGCGTCAGGTAATCCCAGTCGTTGGAGTCATAGTCGCCCTTGGTCTTCTCGTCCCACTCCCACAGCTCGTCGAACTCCAGGTTGCGGATGATGACGTTCGAGCTGCGCTTGATCGTGATGGCCACGTGCTTGAGCCGGGCGCCGTTGGCCGAGAAGATGGTCAGCCCGTTGAAGCCGTCCACGTTGATCTTGCTGACCCCCGACTGCAGGAGCACGGGATGGGTCAACGCCGCGTTGTGGGAGGAGATGGGCGAGACCTTGGCCGCGGAGGGGAGCTCGTTCCAGCCCAGGTTGAGATCATTCATGATCTCCACGACCTTGACGCCCGAGCCCTTCTTCAAGGCCTGGGCGAGCTCCGTCGCGGTGTAGACCTTCTTGTAGCGGGCGGTGTCCGACTCGCTGATCACTCCACCACCGGTGTTGCCAGCGGAGAACCCCGTGAGGTTGTAATCAGTGATTCCGGCGGCCCGAGCATCCGTGGCGGGAATGGCGGAGAACGCCAGGCCCAAGGCCATCGACAGGCTGCACATCCCCTTGACATGAATGTTCATGGAAACCCTTCCCAGTCCGAGATGACTCAATCCCTGGATTTGCTCCCTGGAGTGTCTTCTCTACTAACAAGAGTTCAATCTCCAGGTCAAACGTTTTCCCAAGATTAACCTGATTAATCATGAAATGAGGGATGTCATGCCACAAGACGAATCGTGTCAGTCGGATGAGACGAGTTGTGAAGGGTCCTCGAGCCACGAGAAAAGAAAAAGCCCCCGGCCGGATGTCGGCCGAGGGCTTCGAGTTCAAACAACCAACTGGCTACGGCTCGATACCACCCGCCAGCGTGCCGTTGCGGTAGACGGTGATGTTGCTGTTGTCGCCATAGGCCGTCTGCCCGGCCTTGAACGAGTAGTCATCCGCCTCGTTGAAGTTCGACCAGGACGTGTTGTTCACGCGCAGCTGGATGTCACCCGTGTCCTGGCCCGCCGCCAGGGTGCCGCTGAGGAAGCTGATCTCGATGTAGTGGGTGGCGCCAGGCCGCGGAGCGGAGAGCTGCCCGGACTGGAAGCTCAGGCTCGAGCAGCCCGGGAGGGCCCAATCGCAGTTGATCTGCAGGCCGGCCGCGCCGTCCAGCGAGATGTAGTAGCGGACCTTGATGTCGGCCAGGCTGACCGACGTGGTGCCGCCGTTCTTCACCCGGAGGTGGGGGCGGAACTGGTTGGTGGTCGGGGAGTTGTTGTTCCCGTCGCGGTAGAGGACGGAGAGGGCGCCCACGCTGGCGGCCTGCGTCGTGGCGGAGGACTCGTTCGACCCGGCGGACTCGAGGGCGGCGTTGGAGGCCGTCACCTTGTAGTAGTGGGTCGTGCCAGGCAGCAGGCCCGTGTGGGTGAAGCTGGTGGTGGAGCTGGTGCCCACCCGGTTCGCCGCGGTGAGGGCCACGCTCGGCGAGGTGGAGTGATAGATGTTGTAGCCGGTGGCGTTGGCGGAGCCCGTCCAGCCCAGGGAGATCAGGCTGGAGCCGGCCGCCGCCGCGGTCAGGCTGGAGGGCGCGGAGAGGACCTGCTCGGCCGGAGTCGCGGAGACCGCGCTGCTGTTGGGGCTCTCACCCTTGGCGTTGGACGCGCTGACCACGAAGTAATAGGTGGTGCCATTGGTCAGGCCGGTGTTGGTGTAGCTCGTCCCCGTGACGGAGGCCACCGTCGCGAACGGTCCGGTGCTGGCGGTGCCCCGCTTGACGGTGTAGCTCGTCGCGCCGAACGAAGCGCTCCAGCCGATCGTCACCTGCTTGTTGCCCGGGGTGGCCGTCAGGCTCGTGGGCGGAAGGGCCGGGTCATTGTCTCCGGCGGTCTGCGGGATGGAGGGATAGGCGTTCTGCACCAGCATCGTGAACTGCTCGTGGAACCAGTGGCCGGACAGCGGCGCGTTCGGCAGGGAGCCGGTCTTCGTGTTGTACTGCGTGGTGAATTCCGGGTCGCACATCGGGTCGGCGCCCTTGCCCTCGTTGTTCGGGATGTACTTGCTCGCGCCGTCCGAATCGCCCGGCGGCTTGACCCAGACGAAGGCATCCAGGTGAGAAGCGCTATAGCCAGCCGGAGTCGGCTGGGGCGGCTGCCCCATGCCAGTCCCGGCCTGGTTGCACCAGAGGCCGCGGTGGGCGCGCCGGTCGATGCGGCCGGAGTCGGCGTACGTGTCGACCGTGGTGCCGGAGGCGCCCGTCGGCCGGTTGGGTCCACCCCAGCCGTTGCGCGAGGTGTCGATGAGGAAGCCGATGCTGGCCGGCCAGCCCGCGGACGTGAAGCCGGTGTAGAGGGAGGCCGCGAAGTCGGTCTCGTCGAAGTTGGGGTTCCACTCGTAGTACTTCGCCGACCGCAGCGGCTGCCCGCCCACGGTCACGTTCGGGTTCACCAGGTTCGGCTCCGCGAGCGGCGTGTAGTTGGCCGTGTTGGTCACGAAGCCATCCACGCTGGACAGCCCCGCCGTCGTCGCACCCACCACGGAGGTGTAGAGCGCGATGGTCTTCTGACGGTTGTCATCCCAGCCCAGCCAGCCCGAGTGGCCGAGGTCCATGTAGATGTAGACGTTGGGGATGGCGTGCAGCTTGTTCATGGCGTACTGCGCGGCCGCCACGTAGATGCCGCTGGAGTTGGCCTGGGCGCACGCCGGGTCCTGCAGGTTGGTCACCAGGTTGGGCAGGCCGTCCGGCTCGAGCGCCGTGACGATCCGGATGTCCTGGTACTTCGGATCGGCGAAGATGGCCGTGATGGGGTCGATATACTCTGTCTTGTAGCGCTGCAGGCCCTCCGCCGTCAGCGGCAGCTCGCCGTTGGACGCCAGCGCATGGCAGTCGCGCCCTGGCATGTCGTAGATGACGAAGCTCGCGGTGATGGGCTGGCCGGCCTTCTTCTGGGCCAGCGCCAGGTCGAGGTGGTCACGCAGGCTCTTGCGGCCGCCGTTCGCGGTGCCGCCGTGAATCGCCGCGATGCGGTCCAGCCAGACATAGGTCGGATACGTTTTGACCGTGCGCATCTTCGCGGCCAGCGTGCTGTCGGTCGTCTTGGCGATCGAGCTGTCGACCTGCGCCGCGTAGTCGGGATTGATGTAGGCGCTCGCGCTCTCGAACGGATTGTCCACATGCGTCTGCGCGGAGGCGACTCCTCCACAGAGTGCCATTTGCAGGAATGCCAGGGACTTCAGCGCCAGGCCGCGGATGTTGGAATGCTTTTGTTGCATGCGTTCCCTCCTGATGAAATGTTGCAGTAAAGTCAGAAAACGAGGAATACGATTCCGTCGTGGAAAACAATTAAAAGCCGAAAAGCTCATACGATGAAAACGTTTTGATTGCAACCTGTCCGTGGCTGAACAGAGCGGATGCTCGTGTTTGAGGCGGGAGCGAATCAGAGCGCTTTCATCCGTCTATCTCGGGAATCCCGCTGAATCGTGGCAACAGGCCTTTTTTCTTGTATTCACAGGCCTTGAGAACGCCTGCGTTCTCAACGCGAGGCGTCAAGGATTGCCGGAGGTCTCTTCCCTGGCCGCCGGATGGCCGAGCGTGTCGTAACGTTGTCATCTTCATTTCAACGCAAGGCGTCAAGGATTGCGAGCCGAGCGTGCCGAAACGTGTCAGCGACACCGGGCTCGCGCTGGCGGACGGCGTCGGCTAGATGGCCGCGATGCGCGAGGCGGGGCTGGGTTCGAAGGGTTGGGGAGATCTGCTGGCCGAGGGGCGGCTGCCCCGTTTCGCGCTGATCTGCCTGGGCGTCTGGTTGAACGCCGCCGACGCGCTGGTCACCGCCACCATCATGCCGAGCGTGGGCGCGGACCTGGGCGGCTATGCCTATTTCAGCTGGTCGGTGGCCGGGTTCCTGGTGGGCGCGATCCTGGCGGGCGCGAGCGCCGGGCGGCTCGCGGAGTTGTTTGGCCTGCGCCGGGCCAGCGCGTTGGCGGGGCTGGTCTGTATGGCTGGTTGCGTCATGAGTGCGGTCGCGCCCGATGTGGGGCTCTTCCTGGCGGGACGTGTGGTGCAAGGGATGAGCTGTGGTTGGGTGTCGGGCTTCTCCATGGTGGCCGTGGCCCTGCTGTTTCCGGAGCGGCACCTCGCCCGGGTGTTCGCGTCCATTTCCGGGGTGTGGGGGGTCGCCACGGTGCTGGGGCCGCTGGTGGGCGGGCTCTTCGCGGAAGCGGGCGCCTGGCGCGGCGTGTTCTGGCTGTTCGCCGTGCAGGCCCTGGCCTTCAGCGCGGCGGCGCTCTGGCTGCTGCGCGGCTCGGCCCGGCCCGCTGGCGGCGCGGGCATTCCGTGGACGCAGCTCGCGGTGCTCACCCTCGGGGTCGGCGCCATCGCCGTGGCCGATGTCATCCGGCATCCCTGGACGGCGCTGGGCCTGGTGGCGGCGGGCGTCGCGCTCCTCGGCCTGGTGTTGCGCATTGACGCCCGCGCGAGGGTCCGGCTGTTGCCGCGCCAGGCGGGTGACCTCCGTACCATCGTGGGCGCGGGCTATTCGGCCATGTTCTGGATGACGGCGGCGTCGATGGGCTTCGCCGTCTATGGGCCGGCCATCCTGCAGACGCTGCGAGGAATGTCGCCGCTGTGGGCGGGCTATGTGATTGGCGTGGAGTCGATCGCCTGGACCCTGGCCGCTTTCGCGGTGGCGTCCGTGAGCGAGCGCTGGGAGGCCTTCTGGGTGCGCCTGGGCGCGGTCTGTCTGGTGCTCAGCCTGGTGATCCTCACCGGGTTCATGGGTGGCGGGTCCCTCGCCTGGGTGCTGGTGGGGGGCGCGCTGCTGGGGGCGGCCTTCGGCTTCTCCTGGAGCTTCATGACCCGCCGGATCATGGCGGCGCTGTCGGACGAGGAGCGCGCAATGGGCACGTCGGCCACCATCGCCATCCGCCAGACCGGTGCCTCGGCCGGCGCGGCGATCTCGGGCGCGGCGGCGAACGTGGTGGGCTTCTCGTCGGGCCTGACGGTACACACCGCGCAAGCGGCGTCCATCTGGGTGTTCGCCAGCGTCATCCCGCTGGCGCTGATCGGCGGCTGGGCAGCGTTCCGGTTGACCGGCCAGAATGCCCAGGACCGCCATCGCCGTGAGGGATGAGGAGCACTTCTGTTTATCTCGTTTTCCTTGAAAAAATGAATGTTCTCGTCCAGGAAGCGATGGTCACGAACTCGTGGCCTCGAGGAGGAGAACGTCATGCGCCGCACCCGACCGGATGAGTCGTTGCTGGTGATTCACCCCCGCCGTACACGAGTCCTGGGGCTCGCGGCCATGACGCTCCTCGCGGCCAGTGTCGGTTGCGCTGGCGCCCCGGAGCTGGAGCAAGAGGAGAGCACGGGTGTCCAGGAGGCGGCAGCCGGAGCCCAGGGCAGCATCCTCTTCGTCGGCAACAGCTTCACCCACGGCCACGAGGAGCCGGTCTACTCGTACAACAAGGGCGCGATCACCGATGCCAACAACTCGGGGCAGGGCGGTGTGCCGGGCATCTTCAAGAAGCTGACCGTCCAGGCCGGCCTGGCGTACGACGTCACCCTCGAGACGGTCAGCGGAGAGACCCTCAGCGGGCACTACTCCACGAAGGCGGCGATCATCGGCCGCGCCTGGAACACCGTCGTCCTGCAGGAAAACAGCACGCGTCCCCTGCCCACGGCTCGGGGAGGCAATCCCACGGCCTTCTTCACCGCCTCCAATGATCTGCGCAATCTCGTGTTGACGGCCAACCCAGCGGCCCGCCTGTTCCTGTACGAGACCTGGGCGTCACCCGCGTCGGTCTCGGCCCAGGGCTACACGAGTGGCATCGCGGGCCTGCAAGCGATGCAGAGCGACCTGCGCACCGCGTACTTCAAGGCGTATGACGATTTCGACTTCACGGGCGTGGCCCGGGTAGGCGACGGGTTCCTGCGCGCGGTCGAGCAGGGTCTGGCGGATCCCTCCAATGGAACCTCCGCGGGGACCTTCAAGCTGTGGAGCACCTCGGACAACCGCCATGCGAGCAAGTACGGCAGCTACCTCGCGGCGGCGGTGCTGTACGCGAAGATCACCGGGGCCGACCCGCGCACCCTGTCCGTCGGCGCGGGCAGCGCGGCGGCCGAGCTGGGCATTGGCGCGACCGATGCCTCCAACCTCAACCGCATCGCCTACGAGAGCGCCACGTTGCCGGATCCAATCGGCGCTCCCGTGTCCCAGCCCCTGCCCGCCACCCGTGCGAGCTTCACGGGCTCGGTGACGACCGGTACCCCGGCCAACCTCACCGGCAATGCGCAGTTGAGCTCCCTCACCACGTCGGAGGGCACCTTCACGAATCTCCTCGGCGCGACGGCCAGTGGCATCACGGGGACCAACACGCCCAACTCGCGGGGCTCGACGCCCGCGAGCGCCCCCGCGGCCGCCTCGGGCCTCTCCGTGAATGACGGCGCGAACAACCTGGGCGCGGGCAACTTCCAGTTCGGCACGGCCTTCACCGCGAAGACCCGCTTCTTCATCGTCGAGAGCGCCCTCGCCTCCGGCACGGTGGGTGATGACACCGTCGTCACGCTGATCGATGCGTCGAACAATCGGGTCGGCGCGTTCTCGCTCTCCCTGGTCGCGAGTCAGTTCACCGCCTCGGCTGGGGGCAACACGTCGAACGCGCTGGCGACGATCAACTACACGGGCGGCGTCGCGAGCGTCACCGGCAGTCCCCCGGGCTCGGTGCAGTCGAAGCTGGGAGCGGTCACGTTCTCGCTGGCGGATCTGGGTGTCACCAACCCCACGAGCATCAGCTCCGCCACCGGCATTCGACTCACCAGCTCCACGCTCGATCCGAACGTGGTTGGCCTCTACACCGTGCCCTGATCTGGGCGCGCGCCGTGCCCGCCGCCCAGGGCTAACGCGCGAACTGGCAGCCCGGCTGGTATCCCCCCTCCGGCGCGGGGGCCGGAGCCGGGCAGCTCCTGAGGATCCCGTCGGCCGCGAGATAGGACTGTGGGTAGCTCGTGAGGGCCATGCGCACGGAGTAGCTCACGTCCTCGTAGCGCCGGCGGTCCGCCGCGGTGACGTTCACGTAGAGCTTGCCGCCCCGGATGAAGCGCGGCTCGAGGCAGAAGCAGCCTTGGGCCCGCGCGGTCACCGTCTCGGTGTTGCCCTCCACGGCGCGGGTGTAGAGCAACTCGGGCGGGCCCGCGCCATGCCACGCGGGACGCGGGGCCGGCTCGTACATCAGCGTGAAGGGCTTCCCCGCGCTCGTGCCCACCTGCGTGCACGCCTCATTCTTCCCTGGCTGGTTGCCGTCACAGAAGAGGACGTCCAGCGCCAGGCCATGCACCGACGCTCCATCGGGTAGCAGGCCGACCTGCCACTGCAACTCCCACGTCCTGTCCAGGGGCCCGGCGGAGGGATCCTGTGGCGGTATGTCGATGACATAGGTGTCCACGTCGCCGGGCACCGCGTCGTAGTCGTGTGCGCCTCGGATGCCTCCCGCGCTCGGACTCTGGAGCGCGTTGAGCCGGCCGTGACCATGGCCCAGCGTCCCGCTGAGCACCGTGGCGTTCGCGGGAGGCACGGGAAAGCCACTGCTCGTCGGAAGGTCCATCGCCATGGGGACGGTCCTGGGCTCCTCGCGCGACTCCTCGTCCGGGTCCCGGCTCCAGCGCAGCTCGACGGTGTACTCGCGGTCATCCGCCTGGTCCGTCCCCTCGTTGCTCACGTGGACGTACAGCTCGAGTTCCGTCGAGTGCGAGGGGATGGGGATGACGCCCTCGAAGTTCTCCAGGTTCGGGTGGGACGCGGACTCGTTGCGCTCGGAGCGCAGGCACAGCGCCGACTCGCACAGCGCGTTGACGCGCTCGAGGATGTCCGGCTCCCCTTCTCCGTCCTTGGGGCAGGTGGTGGGCTTCGTCCTGCACTGCACGGCTCGCTCGGAGACAGGGGTTGAGCCCTCCACCTCGCTCAGCACCTGGACCCTGCGAGCCGAGCGCCCGGGCAGGGGCGGGAAGCGTCCCGGTGTCTGGCTCCAGGAAACCTTGTAGTGCAGCCGCGTGGGGGGTTCCCTCCCCTGGCCACTGGAGAAGGAGGCCAGGCGCAGCGGCAGGTAGTCCTGGTCCGTGGAGTGCTCGAGCCGTCCCTTGATGAGGTACGGCGTGCCCGAGGGGCTGTCGATGCGCACCAGGCCCCGCTCGGTGGTGGTGTCGTTCGGCTCGTTCTCGTCCAACTGCTCGTAGAGGCGCACCTCGAGCGTGTAGGGGGCATTCAGGGTGACGGGTTGGGACTCGGGGGGCGTGAGGGGAGGGTGGGCTCGCACCACGAGCTGAACGCGGCCCGGCGAGACCTGGAGCACCCGGCCGAGGTCCACCGGGTCCGTCCGCGTCGGGTTCGGTGCGACGACCACGGCCGCGGACGCCTCCTGGCCCTCCTCTCCCGTCAGTACGGTGAGCGACGGCTGGACGAGCCCGGGCAGTGGGGGCTGATTGTCCAGGGTCAGGCGCACGGAGAGGATCTTCGGTCCGCCGTTGGCGGATGCGGGCACCTGGAACACGAAGCGGTCCGTGTCCTGGTCCGTGGTCAGGTTCGCCTCCACGTGGACGGACAGCCCCTCCCCCTCGGGCACCAGGGACAGCGTGGAGGGCACGGTGTCGTTGTCCTCATAGACATCCGGGAGGGGAACGACTCCCGTCCCGGCGTCCGCCGGGGAGGGACGCGGGGTACAGGCGGCGAGCAGACCGGCCAGGACGAGTCCGACTCTCCACATTCTCGAATCGACGCGCATGGGCTTCTCCGGGAAGGTGACCGTGAGTGCCAGAGCATTCCCGCTCTCTGTCGGGCCGGCGAGAATTCATCCGCGTACGCAAGGCCCACGGGACCGGGTCGTGTTGTCAGCGACCCGAGCGCCGCACCGTCCCTGCCCGCCCGGAGGGTGTCATGGTGCATGGAGAGGAAAAGGCGCGGGAGATGGCTCGCTCCCTGCTGCCGTCGGTCAATCGGGAAGCTGCACGTGCTGGGAGGGTCGCCATCCACCGCGCCCATCGCCGTCAGTTCCGCGTGGAGATGAATCGGCTCGTGCGCGATCCCGAGTCGTTCGATGAGCGCGCTGGTTTCGACGCGCAACCCGTCGTGGACATCCGTCAATTGATGGGGCACCGGCGCTCGGGGGACAAGGTCGCCCCTTTCATCCGCTGGGCCACCGCCCGCGCCCGGTCCATTCCCCGGGAGAGCCGGCTGAGTCACATCCGCGCCCTCGTGCCTCGGGGTCTCATTGGAGACCATGCGTTGGCGCACATCCGGGAGCGCGAGGAGTTCCAATCCCCGGAAGAAGTCGAGCGGAGGAGGGCGCGGCGTTCGAGCCATCAACGCTCCTTCCTGCTCGATCGGGGAGAACAGGCCACACTGCTTCATGCCCTGTTGCATGCTCCGGGCGGACACCGCGTCTTCAACCAATGGCTCAAGGCACGTCATCTCCTCCACTCCCGTCAGGAGTTGAAGGGCTGGCATTGCACGTGCGTCCCCAGGTGCCGCATCCCGAGCCGGCTGGACGCCGCCCTTCCCCCAGCCCGTTTGCTCCTGGGCGCGCATGACGTGCTGCCGTTCCTCGCCGCCATCTGGGGCCCCGAGGGCGAGTCCCGGAAGCGCCGCCGCACTCCCCTCGACAGTCCTCGGAGCACCGTGAACACCTTCCTCCGAGCCTTCAAGCAGTGCCGGGGCGACGTGCTGGCCACGGCGCGGGTCCTGGGCCTGGCGCCGCCCCTCCCCGACTGAGGGGGGAGACCACCGGGCTCGCGCGCCACGAGTCGTCTGACTCCTTCGCCGCTAGGATGCGGACCCGGACATGGAACTGGACATGACTACGGTCGAACTCGCACGGGCCGCGTGCCTCATCCTCATCGCCGCGCTCATGGTCGTGGCGGTGATCCGGCGCAGGCGGTGGGAAGCGTGGCTGCGCGACATGGAGGACGTGTTCGCCCAGCATGGCGTCACGCTCGCGGACCACGACAAGTTCCGGTGGGTCGCGAAGCCCGTCGAGGCGTCGGAGGTCGAGCTGGAGGGCTTCGTCGAGGGCCTGCTTCCGCCTGGGGCGGACTCCGAAAGGGTGAGCGGGGCGAGCAGTTCCCGGTTGAAGGTGCCGTTGCCCGGAGGGGGGCTGTTGATGATTCCTCCGGATCTCGTCGAGCCGCTCTTGGGCCCGCTGCCGCCCGTGCCGCGCGTGCGCACGGGCGAGGCCCGGTTCGACGCGGCGTTCTCGTCCTTCGCCCAGGGCGGAGAGCCGCCGCGCTGGCCGAGCGGCGCCCCCTTTCTCTCGCCCGAGGACCTTGCCTTCCTTCAGGCCCACCGGATGCGCTGGCTGCGGTGGAATGACGACCTGCTCGAGGTGGCCTTCGCGCCGCGGACCCCCGCGGATGCGGTGCCGCTGCTCGCCTTCGCCCAGGCGCTGCGCCGCGGGCAGCAGGGCCGCGCGGCGTCGACTCCCCCGGCCGCCGCGCCGTCCATGCCCGTGGTGCCCGTCGCGGGTCTCGAGCCGGAGGAGCAGATCTGGTTCTTCTTCGCGTTCGGCGGCGTGATGATGTTCTCGGCGTTCGCCCCCCACTTGTTCGACCCATTGAAGGATGTGGTGTCGCTGCACGTGTGCGGCGTCAAGGGACTCCAACTCAGCAACGAATGGGCCCTGTGCCCAGACGGACGCGAGGTGCTGGGGGCCGCGCTGCTCGCCGCGGCGTGGATCGGGCTGCTGCCCCTCCTCGCCTTCCGACTGCTGCGCAGCCTGTCCCGGTTGGACAGTCCCGGGGAGCGGCCAGCGGCGTAGGCGCTGAAGGTGTCAGACGATTCGTGTGCGCCAGGCAAAGCTTGGGTGAGGAGGAAGCGATGTAGGAGCGGAAACTTCACGAAGGGACCCTGCGGGTTCAAACCCCGCCCGGCAAAGGAGGCCACCAGCCGGAAGCGAGTCTTGCGTGGTGCCGGGGCAACCCGGGCTGCGAAGCGTAGACAGCGAGTATGTGGGCCGCGTGATTGAGCCTCGAAAGATCTGAATCGTCGCGAGAGCCGACGCCGTACGAGTAGCGGAAGGCCGCAGCCCAGGGCCGAAACAGGCCAGGTCCTGGGGTCTCGCCGGGGTCTGAGAGCGGGGCACGCAGACAAGAGGGTCCTCCAGGAACCTGGGAGGTGCTGACGACTCCACGTCGAAGTGGCCGGAGGGCAACCGGAAGAAAGCCCAGGCCCGAGGGAGATGGGCGCCCGACTCCCGCGGGAGCGAAGGACGGGTGGCGGTGGTAGCGCGCTGGCGAAGGAAACGAAGCCGGGCGTGAAGGTCGTCAGGAAGTCGGAGTGCCTCGTAGTACCGCTGAAGCAGGGGAACGCACCCGGGCGGACCCTGTGGAGGGAAGGGGGCACCGGAACATGGAACCGAGGGAGGGAA